>CAZOYZ010000270.1:5095-7435 GCA_964584045.1 uncultured Prolixibacteraceae bacterium
AGGAGTCATTATCAAGGACGAGGCGGCTTACGGGATGATCATGATGCAGGGACACGGAACAATGGGTGTGTGGGCTATTGAAACTCCGGCATTGATCCGCTTTGGCGAGCTCACCCACGATGAATATTTCGTAAGCGAACAGGCAGCCAGGGAAGGCGTAAAAATCAAAAACCTGTCGAAAACCGATCCGATTGTCATGCTGAAACATTTTGGACCGGAAAACCCGAAATGGGTCAGGCAGTTCAAACCGGCAAAAAGACAATGACCGATGGAAAAACCTATCACAGAGTATAACCGTGGCTTTTTGTGGTTGATCTGCATGGTGGCTGCCATGGGCGGCTTTTTGTTCGGGTATGATTGGGTCGTGGTCGGCGGAGCCAAACCTTTCTACGAACCCTTTTTTCAATTGGACTCGCCTGCAATGAAAGGCTGGGGAACCAGTTCTGCCCTGATAGGCTGTATGTTTGGCGCTTTGTTGTGCTTCGGATTAAGTGATAGATATGGCCGCCGTCGTTTGCTTATCCTTTCCGGGGCATTGTTCACTATATCGGCTGTTGGAACAGCACTCTGCAGCAATTTTACATGGTTCAATATTTACCGGATTATCGGAGGATTTGGCATCGGGATTGCCCTCAACCTTTCCCCGATGTACATCGCGGAGATGTCGCCGCCGCACATTCGCGGAAAGCTCGTTTCGCTGAATCAGTTGCTGGTGATGTTTGGCATTCTGGCGGCACAAATCACCAACTGGCAAATCTCTTTACACGATACACAGATGCCGGTGGATGCCACCGACGAAATCATTCGCGCAAGTTGGAACGGACAAATGGGTTGGCGTTGGATGTTCGGTGCAGAGACACTGCCGGCATTCATTTTTTTCGTGTTGATGATTTTCATGCCTGAAAGTGTCCGCTGGTTGGTGAAAAACGGGCAGAACCGCAAGGCTGTCAAAGTATTGTCGAAGCTGGGAGGATCGGCTTACGCGAAGGAAGAAGTCCGGTCGATCCAAAAAACGATCTCGGACGATGAAGTTTCGAAAGTTCATTTTGGAGAACTGTTTAAACCCGGGCTTCTGAAAATTCTATTCGTGGGAATCTTTCTGGCCATTCTCCAGCAATGGTGCGGCATGAACGTGATTTTTTATTATGCTGCAGACATCTTCCAGGCGGCTGGTTACAACCTGAAGGAAATGATGCTGCAAATTGTTGTGATCGGGGGTATCATGGTGATTTCGGTATTTGGGACGATAGCCATTGTGGACCGTGTCGGGAGAAAGTTTTTGATGCTGCTCGGAACAGGTGCGTTGGCGGTGATTTATCTGATCGAAGGCTATTTGTTTTATATCGGCGTCAAAGGGTTGCCGATTGTTGTGCTGACGCTGGCCAGTGTGGCGGTGTACTCGCTGACGCTCGCCCCGGTGGTTTGGGTGATCCTTTCGGAGATCTTCCCCAACCGGATCAGAGGCGCGGCCATGTCGCTGGCAGCCGTTTCGCTTTGGATCGGGAACTTCTCGCTCACATTCACTTTCCCCGCAATTAAGGAAAGTCTGGGCTGGACTCTCAACTTTTGGCTGTATGCGGTGATTTGCCTCGTCGGATTTATAAACATAGTTTACAAACTTCCGGAAACCAAAGGAAAATCGCTGGAAGAAATTGAAAAAATACTGACATAAACCATATAAAATGGGTGATCAGAAATATTTGGGAATAGATATTGGCGGGTCGTGGATAAAAGCCACCATAGCTGATAAAGGTCTTTTCGATAATTCCCGAAAACTTAATTTTAAAAATCTGCCTGTTGGCACCGGCATTGGTTTCAGTGTTTGGAGAAATGGGCGAAGGTGGCGTCCAGGCAAACGTTTCCTTTTACTGGGAAGCATCAGAACACCCTCTGAGTCTTTTGATTCAATCGTAAGTGCAACAAGACTGGCTAACCCGGATGAAAACAATAATCTGATTAATGTTCTGACAAATAATTCCTTTAAAAAAGAAAGAGAGTTAGTTATATTTTCTGAATCTCGCCGAAGTCATGAATACCGCAACCATTTTGTACAGTCTGGATGAAGTGATTATTTGTGGCGGTTTGGCAGATGCAGCTAATTCGTGTAATTATCCGTTGGAAAAAATGCTGAACGATTTATTGCAGGAATCTCCGGTTGAATTGGAGAAATCGGTAGAAGCTGTAGTAGCAGGAGAAGGGCTCACTGCACCCTGTTCATCTTCATAATCATTCCTGATCATATCGGGAACGGTTCTTCCGATACTAATTCGATTCAGTTTGGACACGATCGGGATACCTTACAGAAAAGAAGAGTTGGAGAGTCTGGGTGCTCGTTTTAAC
>CAZOYZ010000271.1:0-7377 GCA_964584045.1 uncultured Prolixibacteraceae bacterium
TTATATTATGTGGGCCAACCATGACGCCAGTGGATATCAATGGAACCATTACCGCTATAAAACAGATACGATCCTTTGGCATGGAGGAGTGGATTGGGATAATTTTAAGATAGTCGTTGACCGGGTTATCAAACAATATTTCAAAAAGCCAAACTATTTAAAATTTGATAATAAACCCATCTTTTCAATTTATAGCCTAGGTGATTTAGTCAAAAGTTTTGATGGATTTGAAGGAACCAGGAAAGCGCTTGATTATTTTCGGCAGGAAGCTAAAGCTGCGGGCTTTCCGGGAGTTCACCTTCAGGTTATCTCTTATGGAGATAACGGGAATCCAAGTTTGCTTGGAGAAAATGATCCCGAAAGCATTAATAGAATGATTACATTACTGGGGATCAATAGTATTACAACCTATCACTGGGGAGGTGTTAATGAAGATTACTTAAGATGGGGAGAAAAAGAATTGTCATTATGGAACAAATGGAATTCAATATTGACTGTTCCTTATTTCCCAAATGTATCGGTAGGTTTAGATGATACCCCAAGGTTTCCTAAAGAAGGGAAAGAATCAGTGGTACATTACAATAATTCGCCTGAAAGTTTTGCAACTTATTTATTGAAAGCCAAAGAATATGCCGATAAACATCCGGACCAGCCAAAGCTCATTACAATATATGCCTGGAACGAATGGGTCGAAGGCAGTTATCTCGAACCGGACATGAAGTGGGGATATGGTTACCTTGAAGCTGTAAAAAAGGTTTTCAAAGGAAACACGGTTGATTATTAAGCTTAACGAACTATTGTAATAGTCAATGATATGGGGAAAAAATTAAAAAACATTACGCGACGCTCATTTATTAAAAGAACCGGTACTGTCGCCACGGGGCTGACTATATTTCCCGGCCCGGTTGTGATTGGCAGTAGTCGTGGGGCATCAGTCGGTAAGGATAGAGGCGCCTTTATCTACAAAACGCCCACAGGCACACTTAAAGACAACACGGTGATTTGGCACGAGGGCACATATTACCTCTTTACAATGTATGGCCAGGAAGATATGAAGGGCAACGATTCACTCTTTAACTCGATATGGCTGGCAACCTCGACAGATGGCGTACATTGGAAGGACGTGGGAACGGTCATTAAAGACCAGCCGTTTGCCGTTTGGGCTTTGAGCGTATGGAAAGCAGGAAACCGCTTCATCATTAACCACGGAAGTCATTCACCGGGTGACATATTACGCTTCTGGCAGTCGAAGGACCTCATAAACTGGGAGTTCCTTGGAGAAGAATACGCCGTGCGGAAGCCGGGCGGTCAGCGTCTGGACTGTATGAGTGTGCTTGCGATTGAAAAAGAGGGTCAAACGCAATGGTACGGTTATGCCACCGGTGGCCTGCTGCGGTCGGAAGATGGCGTGAAATGGGAATGGAAGGAAGATTACAAGCTCTTAGACCCTAATTGGAGCATAACCGAGGTGGGTGGCTGTGAGCGAATTGGTGGGAAATACTATCTTACCTCCGGTTGGGTTCAGGCACTTCCGGGCGACTTTAATTATTCCACACTCACTTTTGTGTCGGATGAACCTGATGGTCCATTCCGACCTGATTATGAGGCCTTGAGACTCAACGGACACTCTGGCTTTATCACAGTAGCGCTTTGGGCACGTTTTTGTCGTACACCCAATGAATTACTGTTAACCAACTACATTGTGGATGTTCACTCCGCAGTGCAAACATGGTGGCATGCCCCTATGAAGAAGGCCGTGGTCGACAAAGACGGGCATCTCCGAATGGGCTATTGGCAGGGAAATGAAGCCATTAAAGGCAATCTTGTTCCTCTTCAACCACGCAATTGCACACAGCTATTTCCTTCACCTGAGAGTCAAAGCGACAAGACAGAAGCAGCCTTCACCGTTGATGGAGATGTAGTGCGGCTAAACAGAAAACCAGGAAACATTCCAAGCTATATCGGATACGCTGATCCCCGGACTGCTGTGGCCTTGCTGAGCGAGCAATTCGATCCCCGGAAAGGGTTCGTACTTGAAGGACGAATGAAAGTTGATCCACAAAACCAGGGAATCCTCAGTAAAGGACTTCCTGGCATCGGATTGTTTTTTGAGGAACAACCTCAACAGGGAACGGCTGTATTGTTTCATACCTGCCGCCTCACCGAAATCGGGACGATGCAGTTGGCCGGCGATGCTCACTTCGACTGCAGGGACCGCACAGGGTTCGGTTGCGCAGCTGTAACGGGTATCGTGGAAAGTATAGCCTCAACTTTCCGGCTGCTGTTTCGAAACGACATCTTCGAGCTCTATCTGAACGATTTGCTTGTACAAACCTATTATACCAATGGAGCAACGGGCCGGGTGGGTTTGATCGTCCGCGACGGACAAGCCGTTTTTGACAACCTCAGAGCCTGGGAAATGAATCTGTAAAGATGAAGCCGATTGCGTCCAAAAAGAATGATTAGACAACAGTAGCAGGGGAATGACTATTTAAGCATGCTTTAAAAATAAAACAATATTATGTCAAATATTTTTATAGTAGGAAGTTTTGTGGTAGACTTTACTGTCCGGGTACCGCGTATGCCAGTGCTGGGAGAAGGGCTGATCGGCGATGTATTCTACAACGGGGTCGGGGGCAAAGGTACCAACCAGGCGATTGCTGCACGGCGCCTTGGGGCACGAGTGGGTCTTCTGGCCTGCGTCGGCGATGATGCGTTAAGTCAGATGGCCCTGGATTGCTATGGACGGGAAGGGATCTCTTGTAAATATATCCATCGTATACCGAACATGAACACCGGAGTAGGCATGGTGGGGGTTCTGCCTTCTGGCGAGAACTGGATAATAGGTCACCTCGGTGCCAATATGTACATGCGACCGGACCATGTTGACTTAGCCGGGGATGCAATCGCACACAGTGATGTCGTTATGACCCAGTTCGAGATACCGCTGGAGACGATGGCCCGTGCCATGGAGCTTGGGCGAAAGGATGGAGCCATTACCCTGCTCAATCCTGCGCCCGGAAGGAGGCTAACGAAGGAGATGCTCAGGCATGTTGACGTCCTGACTCCCAATGAATCAGAGTTACGGATCATCCTCGGATTACGGCCGGACGATCCGACCCCTACCACGGAACTGGCAGTGAAGCTCTTCGAGTTCGGCGTGAAGCAAATCGTGGTAACCCGCGGACGGGAAGGCGCGCTGATCGTCACGCATCAGGGAGTTCAGGCTGTAGGGGGAGTGCGTGTCAAAGCTGTTTGCGTGACTGGTGCAGGCGACTGTTTCAACGCTGCAATGGCTGTCGGGTTAGCCGGGGGCCTTAGCCTGGAGGAGGCGGTCCGCGACGCATGTTTTGCAGGTGCCTATTCGACGCAGGTTTTTGGAGTGATTGACGGGCTTCCCACCCGCGAACAGTTGGAAACATTCAAAAGGTCGGCGCAATGAGCATGACAGCCAAAGAAAACCTTATTTGCGCTATTCGGCGCGAAAATCCCGAATGGGTACCCTACCGCTACGATGGTAGTCTGACTACGCTATATCCTGCGATCAACTCCCGGCCGCGTGAAGGGGGCATCGATGACTGGGGTGTTTGCTGGATAGCTACTCACACAGAAGAAGGCAGTTATTCTGAAAACAAGACATACCTCAGAATAGAAGATGTCGACAGGTTTCAGGTACCCGATCTTAATTTTACCGCCATAACAGCCGATCTCAAAATAAGGATTGCACAGATCGCAACCAGTGATACCCTGATCATAGCCCGTAACGAAATGCTGCTTTTTGAACGGGCCATACATTTGCTTGGACTAGCCGAGGGGTTAATGGCATTTCTGTCCGAGCCTGAACGGATGCATACACTGCTTGACAAGATGACCTCCTTCCATATCCGCTTGGCCCATGCCATCATGAAATCAGGTGTTGAGGGAATCCGGTTCACTGATGACTGGGGTACGCAAAACAGCCTGTTCATCGATCCCGATCTGTGGCGGACATTTATCAAGCCGCGCCAGAAAATTATCAATGACGTTGTTAAACAATATGGTGGCTACGTGTTTCAGCATTCATGTGGTCACATCGAGGAACTATTGCCTGACCTGATCGAGATAGGTGTAGATGTGTTGGATCCATGCCAGCCCGCGGCCAACAACATTTTCGGTTGGAAGCAGGAATACGGTGACCGTCTCAGTTTCATGGGAGGCCTGGATACGCAGGGCTACCTGACATTCGGAACACCGGAAGAAGTTGAGTTGTCGGTGAGCCGTGTCGTAGAGGTCATGGCCAGGGGAGGCGGGTACATCGCGGCACCCAGCCACACAATCACCTTGCCGGAAGTCAACCGGGAAGCTATGCTTCGGGGTATTGCACAAGCATCTGCTACTCTGAAAAAGGAGTGTGATTACAAGTAAAAGGACTGCTGACATTTATATTAACTGAGTTAAAAAAAAGATTAAAGTATGTCATTACCGGTAATTTCATTCGGAGCTGTGGTATGGGATATTATTGACGGGAAAGAATACATTGGCGGCGCACCTTTCAATGTAGCAGCACACATGGCCAAACAGGGATGTGAATCATATATTATTACCAGGTTGGGGAAAGATATACGGGGCATCAGGGCAATAGACGAAATCGTCCGGATGGGAGTGGATCTCTCTTTTGTGCAAACCGATCTGTCACATCCGACAGGAACAGCAATGGTAACACTCACAGGCCAGGGTATCCCCGCTTTTGAAGTCCCTGTTGCTGCTTTCGATTTTATTGAAGTTGACAACGACCTTTTAAAGAAACTTGCGGAGCAGCGATTTGAAGTGGTCTGCTTCGGAACGATTGAGCAGAGAAGTGAAGTGACAAGAAAATCGCTTTACCAGGTTCTGGATGTACTTAATACATCGCATGTTTTTTATGACGTGAACATCCGGCTGGGGTTTTATCCCGAAGAGATTATCCGCGAAAGTATGAACCGGTGCACAATCATAAAGATGAACAACAGCGAGATGGGGTTGATGTCGGAATGCTTGTACGGACGATCCGTACCTGAGGAGGAGTTTGCGGCATTGGTCAGCCGTGATTTCCTGATTGAAACAGTCTGCATCACAAAAGGAGAAGACGGATGTACTGTTTACCATGGTGGCCGATATGAGGTCTGTCCGGGTCATAAGGTGAAGGTAGTAGATACCGTCGGATCGGGCGATGCTTTCAGTGCAGCATTTTTACGCGATTATATACAAACTGGTGATCCTTTTAAAAGCGCCCCCCTGGGCAATATCATGGGAGCGTATGTTGCTTCAAAAAGCGGAGCTGTTCCGGATTATACAGAAGATATTAAAAGACAAGCTGGAATACCTTGGACAGATATAAATAAAAAAGATGAAAATAAGGTTCAACTAATTTAGGAGGATAAAATGAGCCAAATTCAAAAGAGCCCGATTCAACTTCCGGTAAAGCTTAGTGTTTCATTTATTTGTGCCGACCTCTTCAATATGAAGAGTGATCTTGACGAGATGTGCGCCCAGGGTATCGACTACATACACTTCGACATGATGGATGGTCACTTTGTACCCCGATTAGGCTCAGGAACATACTTTATTAGACAACTCACTAAAAAACAATTAATCCCGGTAGAAGTGCACTTGATGGTTGATGACCCTGCTGCATATATCGATGATATAGCCAAAGCAGGCGCTTCTATGGTAACTTTTCATGTGGAGACCGGCAAAGATGAGTATCATATTATCAGTAAGATAAAACACCACGGAATGAAAGTTGGGGGTGCATTGCGACCATATACACCAATCAGTTCCATACAACCTTTACTCAATGATCTGGACCTGGTCCTGTTAATGGCATTCTCACCGGGAATACTGGGGCAGCCTATGATGGATGGCTTCCATCACAGGATTGCCGGGTGCCGGAGAATGCTGGATCAGTATGGTAAAAATAATGTTGATATTGCTGTTGACGGAGGTGTAAAACTGGAAAACTTAGCAGTACTAAGATCTGCGGGCGTTAACATGTTTATTCTCGGCAGTTCGGGATTATTTGTGCCGGGAATAAAACTGAGAGATCAATTAATAAATATCAGGAATTCATTAGAGGAATAAAAAAATGGAACAGATTCACCATAACTATCAACTTATATTGAAAGAAATAAATGAGTGCTTAGTACGGGTAGATGACCCGCAGGTAAAGGATATGATTGATGCAATAATTCATAGTAAAAAAATAATACTTGTTGGAGCAGGAAGAATGGGGCTGATACTTCAGACATTTTGCGCCAGACTCAATCATCTGGGCTTCCCGGCATTTATGGCCGGTGTGATCGGCTGTCCACCAATAGGAAAGAAAGATATGCTTTTCGTTGCTTCATCATCGGGCGAAACTCCTACTGTAAGAGAGATAGCACTTGCTGCTCATAAGGCTGAAGCAAAAATATTTACGGTAACCGCGAACACTACATCAACGATAGCACGAATATCTTCCGGATATCTTTATTTGCAGGCCCCATCATCACTGACCTGCAGGGAAAACAATGTATTGAAGTCACTGCAACCGATGAAGACACTCTTCGAGCAAAGCCTGTTTATATTGCTGGAGTCTTTAGTGCTTTGTTTGCTGGAACGTACCGGCCAAAATGCAGAGGATCTTGTAAAACGGCATGCAAATCTGGAGTAGGTCATATAAAAATTGTATAATCCTGATATAATAATGAATAAAAAACAAAGGATCAAAGCCTGTATTCATCATCAGAATGTTGATCGTGTACCCTGGCAGATCAATTATACCGGCGATCTTGCAGAGCGACTTATGCATGAACTTGGGCTAGATTGCAGGTTTAGTGAGGTAATGGGAGAGAATGTACTGAAATATAATGCCCTGGATGATTTTTTCGACAATCATATTGCCTATATCCGGAATCGCAGTGTTCGAAGTTATTCACAGGTAAGGCCGGGCGTTTTTCAGGATGAGTGGGGAGTAATGTGGAACAGGACAATAGACAAAGATATCGGAATACCTGTAAATGTTGTGCTGGGTAATCCAACCACAGAGGGCCTTAAGATACCAGATCCTGACGCTGACGAGCGTTACTTGCATGCAGCACCGATTATACGGGCAAATTCAGGCAGGTATATCGTGTCGAAGTTCTCGTATAATCTGTTTGAACGTGCCTGGTCATTGCGTGGTATGCAGAATATGATGACTGACTTCCTGGAAAATCCCTCCTTTGTGAATGAGTTGTTTGATTTAATCATCGGATTTAACTTGCGTGTAATAAAGAACCTGCAACAATTCTCGATTGATGCCATACAATTTGGCGACGATTGGGGGTCACAAAATGGCCTGCTGATAGACCCATCTACCTGGCGGACATTCATAAAACC
>CAZOYZ010000272.1:0-5154 GCA_964584045.1 uncultured Prolixibacteraceae bacterium
GATAAATAAGGCCGAATAAAACGCTCATTAAAAATGATCTGATATTTTTTGGTTTGTATTTCAAACTATATTAAGTTTGTATCGCAAACTAGTTTTATCATCTTAACCTTGAAAAATGGAAACCATTCAGTCGGATTCAGATCAGCTTGATGAAAAGCAATCTTTCGAGGTGATCCGGGAAATGATCCGGGTATCTCAAAAGAAAGTCCAAAGCGACGGCATTCTCTTAATTGTCTGGGGATATGCCATGTCGTTAATGCATTTGTCCAAATATTTTATTGAGACCCTTTTCCTTCCTAACCGGGTTATTTTTCTGATGAAATTTGCAGATCCGGCTTTACCGGTTCTTGCATTTGGGTTTACGGTCTGGTATGTTTTTATCCAACGGAGGCGTGTGACCAGTTATGTGGGACAGTCGTTGCGGTACGTCTGGGTGGCCTTATTTTTCAGCCTGGTACTGACGAATTTGATCTTATTCCAGGTGCTGGATAAGGTCAATTTTACCCTTCAGCATCCTCTTTTTATGGTACTTATTGCTTTTGCGATTATCGTGACCGGGGTTATCCTCCGGTATAAGCTGATCATCGCCGGAGGCGCCATCTTTGGGGTACTTGCATTTATCTGTTCTTTATTACCATTAACCGATCAGATGCTCTTGCACGGGATCGCCTGGCTGATTGCCATTCTCATTCCCGGTCATATCTTATATTTCAAAAGTAATCCTGTTTTTCTCGCTTTGATTAAAAAGAAAATGCAGCATGTTCTCTGATTTGGATCCTTTATTACATTCGCAGGTCCGGCTGGCCATCATGTCCTTGCTGATCAATGTAAGGACAGCGGAGTTTAGCTTCCTTCTGGAAAAGATCAATACCACCAAGGGAAATCTAAGCTTTCAGCTGACCAAATTGAAAGAGGCCGGATACATCGGGATAAGAAAATCATTCCGGGGAAATTATCCTCTGACGACCTGTGATATTACGCGTAAGGGTGCAGATGCCTATGAAAAGTATGTGGATGCCATTGAGGAGTATTTTAAGTCGTTCAAAGACAAAAAATCTGACTGGTAGATTTACCTTCGGTATGGTGACGGTACATCCCGGAAGTGTCAAAAAAGGATTGGAGTTGTCAAAAAATTTGACAATCTAAGAATACTTCTGATGTTAAAACTGTTTTATTGTCATTGAGTTACAAGGTGGGCACAGGTTTTGAATTATCCGGACAGCAGCAGCCAACGAGATCACGAACGCCGCACCCTGGGAATCCAGTGGAAGCGTTGCGGTTTGAATAATTTAAACTGAACATGATGATACGTTTTAATATTAAACTGGCTATTCGGAGTCTCTTAAAAAATAAGGTTTATTCCTTCCTCATCATCGGAGGGTTTTCCATTGGTTTTGCCGCCTGTATCCTCATTGGGCTGTATTATCATTCGGAACATCGAGTAAATAAAGATTTCACAAATTACAAACAAATTTTCCGGCTCTACGACGAAGCCAATAATTCGTGTAATCTGGATTATGAATTATACCCTGTTCTGGCTGAAAATTACCCGGAGATCGAGTATGCTTGCCCGATGGCCTACATAGACGAGATGGAATTCCTGGTAAAAGACGAACAAGCGCATGTTGATACCCGGATCAGGCATCTCATCAGTACCAATAACAACTTCTTTTCTGTATTTACACCGGAAGTGGTTGCCGGCTTATCGGATACGCCGTTTTCAGGAAATGAATCGGCAGTGATCACAGAATCTGCGGCGAAAAGGCTTTACGGCAATAAAAATCCAATTGGCCGGATCATCAATATCCATCACATTTTCACAGCTACCATTACCGCCGTGATCAAAGACCTGCCTCAAAATTCTACCTTTAAGGCCGAGTTGTTGTTAAACAGTGACAATGAAAAGTTCCGCTTCTTTCAGTCCTGCAACAACGGAGTATGCAAATACCTAACCGATCATTTTCTACTTTTAAGGAAAGACGTTGATGCAGCGAAATTCTCCGGCAAGCTCAGCGAAACCATAGGTACTTATAGTCCGGATGTGAAAGAACCGGCTCTTCAAAGCTTTGCCGGTATCTATCTTTCACAGCTCGATATGCGGGACATGCACCAGAAAGGGAACAGTAAAATGCTGATCATATTTCTTTTTGTAGCCATTCTTATTCTTGCCCTTTCAAGTATCAATTATTTAAATTACACCATCTCGGTTCAGTATGCCAAGCTCAGGGAGACCGGTATAAACAGGACGGTAGGGGCGGGCTGGCACCAATTGGTCTTCTACTCGGTTACCGAAGTTGCCATCGGTATTCTGCTTTCGGTTATCATTTCAATTTTGATCACATTTTTGCTTCTGCCTTATTCCGGAATTCTGTTTGGCAAAGATCTTCATTTTGGGAACGGAACCCTGGCACAGGTACTGCCCGTATTTTCTGGAGTTGTTTTATCGGTCATCGTGGTGAACAGCGTGGCTCCCGTTTACCTGCTTTCACATTTTCATATCGCTGATTTTCTTTCCGGGTTTGGCAAACGAAAAGGGAAACGGCTCGGCAGGCAGGCTATGCTGACATTTCAGCTCACGGTCTCCATGGTATTAATTGCAGTCGTGCTGATCATTTTCAGACAACTTGGTTTTGTAAAGCATTACGATCTGGGATTCGATAAGGAGTTGCTCGTGCGGATTGATCTCCCGTTCAACAATCCGAACCTGGAAGCACTGAAACAGGAAACAGGTAAGCTTTCCTTTGTGAGAAACAGTGCTTTGAGCTTTGGTTGCCCGGGCATGATCAACAATACCATGGGAAGCAATACCGGCGAAAATAGTTTCACCCTGGATTGCATCTATATTGGTTCTGACTATCTGAGAACGATGGGTATTGAGGTATTGGAAGGGCGGCAGTTGATGGAGAGTGACCGGGGTAAGGCCTGTCTGTTGAACGAAGAAGCCGTCAAATGGTTTGGATGGGAGGATCTGGAAGGAAAAAGATACAATGCCGGCCCGGAAGGCGGATATGAAGTAGTTGGGATGACCAAAGACTTTCATGTTAAATCGTTACATCAGAAAGTGTCTCCAACAGCCCTCATCTTCGATACCAAAAAGGGACAGTACAACATCTTGTCAGTCAGGCTTTCTGCCGGAATAACAGGACAACAACTGGAAGAGATCCGGCAGGTCTGGGGAAAAGTCATCCCGGATGAGACCATGAGCTTCTCCTTTTATGACGATCAGTTTCAGGCGATGTACGACAAAGAGACGAAACTGGCCCAATCGGTTACCTTCTTTTCCGTCATTGCCATCGTTTTGACCTGTATGGGAATCCTTGGACAAATCTATATGATTTCGCTGAGCCGTGTCAGGGAGATTGGTATCCGAAAAGTAAACGGAGCTAAAGTGAGTGAAATTTTGGCCATGTTAAATTCGGGTTTCATAAAAAGGGTAGTCATTGCCTTCGCCATTGCTACTCCAATTGCTTACTACGCCATGAATAAATGGCTGGAGAACTTCGCCTATAAAACAGAATTAAGCTGGTGGATCTTTGCCCTGTCCGGTATGCTGGCGCTGGGAATTGCCCTGCTTACCGTAAGCTGGCAGAGCTGGAAAGCGGCGACTAAGAATCCCGTAGAAAGTCTGAGGTATGAATGACGAACCAGTGACGGCATTTTTAAAATGCCGGGACAGTCAAGGCGGAATGGCCAAAAGTCTGCCGGAAATCGTTCCTCAGCAATGAGCCACTTCCTGTTTTTCATCTTATTCCTGAGTCCTGTTTTTTATGGTCTCCTTCATTATTTTCAGGTTCCGGACAGGCGTATTAACGGTGATTTCACAACCGGCTGAAAGAATAAATTTTCTTCCTTTTTCCGCCTCCAGCAATTGCGAGGTTATTTCACCGATCTCTCCGGCTGTTTTATCCTGAATTTCGACAGGGTTAATATTGCCGCAGCGGATTACATCCGGCCCAAGGATCCTGAACGCCTGTTCCAGTGATACCATAAAGTCAATATCGAGGATATCCAGCCCCAGATCTTTTAACGATGGTAACAAGTGTGTAATATTTCCGCAAATGTGCAGTTTGACCTTAGCGCCCGAATCATGGATAAAGGAAATGATCTCCAAATGGCGCGCTTTAATATAATGATCATAGGTTATCTGATCAATTTGCGAACAGATGGCATCTCCGATCCCGATAATATCACAACCGGCCTCAATTTGTGCCTGAGCAAAATCTTTCGCCGTTTGTGTACATTTATCAAGTAATAAGCTGGCAAAATCCGGATCAACCATCAACTGCATGAGCATATTGCTGATTCCCGCAAGATCACATGCTTCTGCCAAAGGCCCTTCTATCCAGCCAATGACCGGAACCTCTCCTTTCAGTTCCTTTTGAAAAAGTTCCGCTCCACGAATTCTGTCTAAAGTACGCTCGCATTGATACACATCGGGCCTCTTCAGGTTTTTAACGTCGTCGTAAGTCTTGATCAGTATTTCGTCACAACGGGGAACAGCTTCTTCAGGGAAGCTGATTTTTGCGCCAAAAGCGGAGGTCTCCCTGTAAGGATCCGAGATCAATCCTACCAGGTCGGTTTCAAAATACTCCATACATGCCAGATTCGATCTTACCAATACCTGATAGTCAGAAGCAAACTCGCGGTAAGTATTCCCGTTAAAACGGGCCGCGAAGTGCATAAGGATCGGCCTGAATAAAACGGGACCACTTAATTTACCTGCACATAATTGTTCAAAGTGTTCTTTTTTGGTCATTTTGATTGATGATTTGCATGACTCAAAGATATGGAAGAAGAATAAATCCGGGAAACACTATTTTTTCATAGTTGCTGAAGCAGTTCCGGTAGTAAAACTTCAGAAATACTTCTCATAAAGTGCTAAAAAATTGGACGCTGAGTGTAAAAGAATTGGACGCTCAGGGATTTCCTGTTTCTTGTTCTATGTTCATAATCTGACCGTTGTAAAAAAGGTATCTTTTTTGATCCTAATATCGTATGAATAACCTCTTTGAGTCTCACGAGTTCGGCATCTAGACTCCAATAAGAGAAAAATAGTCAAAGATTGAAACAAACCTGAAGAAATAGAAAATGAGATTATCAATCAGTTCTACACTTCGAAGGATCTCCAAAAACAGGCTGAATACAGCCATTAAC
>CAZOYZ010000272.1:5254-7321 GCA_964584045.1 uncultured Prolixibacteraceae bacterium
AATCAGTTCTACACTTCGAAGGATCTCCAAAAACAGGCTGAATACAGCCATTAACTTCATAGGGCTCACCTTGAGCCTGATCACTTTCCTGATTATCGTTTCATGGATACGGTCGGAAAAGAGCTACGACCGTTTCTGGCCCGGATCGGACCAGATATACCGTGTGGCGCTGAATAAAACCGTAAAAGGGAACGACGTATTCACCAGTGCCCTGAATTATTACGGAGCGGGGACCGTTTTGCAGCAGGAAATTCCTGAAATTGAAGCTTCCACGCATCTTAGTAAAGATATTGTCACCGTTTACACCCACGAAAACAGCTTTCAAAATGTCAATATGTTTTACACCGACAGCTCTTTTTTCAAGATATTTCCCCGGTCTCTGCAAACCGAAACTCCCGGCAGGATGTTCCCGGATGTTCATGGTGTTTGGATCAGCCGGTCACTTGCCGGTAAGCTTTTCGGTGATACAGAACCGCTGAACCGGAGGTTCAAACTAAACGAAGGCTGGGAATTCTATGTTTGCGGGGTGTTTGAAGATTTCCCGGGAAACAGTCATATGAAAATCGATCTTCTTTTGTCGTGGAAAACCCTTCGTTATTATCTCCGGTATTTTAACAATTCGACCGGTCAGCTTGAAGATGGAGATCCTTCAGTGATCCGGGAGCAGGATCCTTACAGCCGTTCGTCGTGGTCGGGAAACAATTGGTACACCTATATCAAGTTTAAGAAAGGCGGCTCGCCGCAGGGAGTCATGGATAAGGTTCCTTCCGCGATAAAATCATGCATTGCCCATTATACCGGTGAAGGCAGTACAATTAATTTTGTTTTTCAACCTATAACCCGGATACATCTGCATTCTCATCTCAACGATGAAATGTTCCTGAACGGAAGCTATTCTCAGGTAAATGCGTTTACAGTCATTGGCATACTGATACTCATCATTTCATGGTTCAACTTTATGAACCTTTCTTCTTCCGGATTTTTGAAACAAACAGTCAGCACGGGTATCCGGAGGACATTAGGGGCAAAAAAAGCACATATTTACGGAGAGTACTTTTATGAGACGCTCATTATCTATTTTTCAGCAGGACTGATTAGTTTGGCTTTTGTATCGCTTCTTCTGCGCAACGGGATTGATATCGTAACTTTCAACATCCTCCCTTCCCGGTTCATTTTTTTGGCAGGCGTGTCCTTTACGCTGGTTCTTGCCGGTACACTCATTGCCTCTGCATTTCCGTTTATCATGATTATCCGTACCACTCCGTCATTTCTTCTGAAAGATAAAACCGGATTGAAACAAGGAGGTGTGTCGGGAAGGACAGCGGTCGTTATCTTTCAGTTTGGCGTATCTGTTTTTCTGATTATCGGGACCATCACCATTTTCCGGCAGGTTTATTTTATGCAACAGCAGCAGCTTGGCTTCAACATGGACCAGGTAATGGTATCCTATTCGCCGATGACCATGAACATGCGACCGGACAAAGAGCAAAAACTACAGACATTTAAAGAAGAAATGAAACGGATCCCGGGGGTGATTGATTTTACAACTGCCGTATCGGTTCCCGGCAGGGAACTTGAAAATCGTGACGACAATGTTCGCCGGACAGACCAGGAAAAAACCGGCATATCTTATTGGCTTGCCAATGTTGACCAGAATTATTTTGAGTTCTTCTCCATTAAGATGTTGGCCGGGAATAATTTCAGATACGACGATAATTATAATTCCGGTGATGTCGTCATAAACAGGCTGGCCTCACAAAAGCTTGGTTTTAACAGCCCTGAAAAAACAACAGGCAGTTTTATCCAGGTGAAAGGCAGGTCATACCGGGTGGCCGGAGTGGTTGAAGATTATCATCATCACTCCTTGCGCGAAGCTGTGCGCCCGGTTATCTTTTTCAAAAGCCTGAAATGGAATAAAGAAGTCGGATTTTATTGTGTAAAGATGTCACCCCGCGACCTGAGCGGGACCATTCGTTTGGTGAAAGCAGCATGGGACAAAGTTTACCCTAAAGAACCCTATATTTTCAGTTTTCTTGATGACGATTTTAATGCGCAGTATAAGGCAGA
>CAZOYZ010000273.1:0-7309 GCA_964584045.1 uncultured Prolixibacteraceae bacterium
TCCGCATACCGCTACTTTTTTAATTTTCTTATTTAAAAGGCGACTGTGTTTGATCACCTTGACGCCAAAGATACTTTTGGCCGCTTCCAGAAATTCAATCTCATCCTTCTCGTGCGGCAATTCACCGGTCATCCCTGAGCCGGCCCATGCAAATTCATTTTCGAGCGGATAGATATCGTACGCAACTTCTTCATAAGGATGGGTCTCGAGCAAAGCGCGAATGACCCTGTTTTGCACCGTGGCGGGAAAAACCGTCTCAAACCGGATTTCGGGTTCAACATGAATTTTCCCTTTTTCACCGATGAATGGCTGACTGGCTTCATTTCCCCGGAAGCTTCCTTCCCCTTCGAGCGTATACCCGCAGTAGTCGTAGTTCCCAATATTTCCCGCCCCAGCCTCGAAAACAGCTTCCTGAACCGCGCGGGCATGAGCAACCGGTATAAAAGTAACCAGTTTTCTGAGTTGCCCTTTTAGCGGCGAAAGGATCCGGCAGTTCGTCAGGCCCAATTTTTCACAGATCCTGCTGTTTACTCCTCCGGTAACGCTGTCGAGATTGGTATGTGCCGCGTATATGGCGATGTTGTTCTTAATCGCTTTAATCAGACAGCGTCCTGTCTCGGTTTGCCTGTTCAGCTTTTTTATTCCGCCGAAGATCAGCGGATGATGAGCAATGATCAATTCAATACCTCCTGCAATGGCTTCATCAATGACGTTTTCGGTCACATCAACGCTCACCAGTGCGCTGCCGGCTTCATCGTCCGGATTTCCAACCAGCAAACCGGCATTATCGTAAGATTCCTGGTACGCAAGGGGAGCAAGCGATTCGATGTAGGATGTAATTTCACTGATCTGCATAGGGAAACGGATAATCGTTAAATTGTAAACGGAGAAAGGGGGCCGGAAAGTCTCGCGGCTCAATTCATTTCTTCTTTTAGTTCCGTGAGCATCTGCCTGATTTTAAGGAGTCGTTCCACCATTTCATAATTTTTGGTTGTTCCTTCCCGGTTGTCTTTCAGCTTCTGACGGGCACCGTTAATGGTCATGCCCCTTTCCCTGACCAGGTGATAAATGAGCTTGACCTGTTCAATATCGTCCTTAGTAAACAGACGGTTCCCTTTTTTGTTTTTGTGAGGTTTGAGCATTTCAAATTCTCTTTCCCAAAAACGGATCGTCGAAGTGTTCACCGTGAACATCTCTGCCACTTCACCGATCGTGTAAAAGACTTTTTCTATTTGCGGTCTCTTGTAAGGCACTGTGAAACTGGTTTAATCGTACGATTGGCCCATGTTGGCCGATATCGCGATCATACGATCGTATTCTTCAGGGGTAAGATCTTTAAAATAGAAATACTGCGGATTTACAGGCTTGCCATTCTTATGCACTTCGTAATGGACATGAGGCCCGGTCGATGTTCCCGAATTCCCCACGTAGCCGATGACGCTTCCCCGCTTGACCGTTTGTCCTTGTTTGACGTTGTACTCGCTCATATGGCCGTACAAGGTCTGATAACCAAAACCATGATCAATGATCAACGCGCGGCCGTAACCTGAACGGGAGTTATCCAGTTCTTTTACCACACCATCGCCGGTTGCATAGATTTCCGTACCGATCGGGGCGGTGAAATCCATTCCCGTATGAAAGCGCCTGATCTTGTATACCGGATGGATCCGGATTCCCCAGCCTGAAGCTGTCCGTTTTAAATCCTTGTTTGAGATCGGCATAATCGCCGGAATGCTGGCAAGCATTTTTTCCTTATTCTGAGCCAGGTTCAGGATTTCATCATACGATTTGGACTGGACATAGGCCTCTTTGGCGATAATGTCGAGCTTGCGCGCTGTCTTTATCACCAATTCGGAATTATCGAAGCTTTGAAGCTGGGCGTATTTGTTAACCCCGCCAAAACCGGCTTTTCTTATGGAATTCGGGATCGGGTCGGCCTCGAAAATGACGCGGTAAAGATTATCATCGCGCTGCTGCAGATCTGCCAGCACCTTCTCTACGTTCCCAAGATTTTTGTACATCAACTCATATTGTGTCAGTAAACGCTGATTCTCGCGTTCCAGGTTCCTGGTTTTCGGTGTTTCGTAAAACTGAAGAATGATTCCGCTCATAACAATACTCATCACCAGACTGGTGATGAATAAAAACATGATCCGAGGAATTCTTGTTTTAAAGTTATGTTCGAGTCTGACGTAGCTGAGCGTTTCCGGGTTGTATTTATATTTCGCTTTTGCCATAACAATCAAATTCTTTTCTGAAATGCCACAAATTTACTTATTTCCTCTAACTTTGCAAGATTTAAATCCGGCGGGTTAACCTGGCAAACAAATGTAACTGTTTCATCTGGTTAATCAATCAGTGGATTACGCAAGAAAATGTTTTTTAACAAATTTTAATATTTGACAGGAACGATGGAGAGAAATTCCAAAGCAATCAGGAAAGCCTTTCTTGATTTTTTTATGACCAAAAATCACACGATTGTCGGGTCTGCTCCGATGGTGGTGAAGAATGATCCCACACTCATGTTCACCAACGCCGGGATGAACCAATTCAAAGATATCTTCCTTGGCAATCAGCCCGCAAGATCGCTGCGGGTTGCAGACACCCAAAAATGCCTTCGGGTGTCGGGGAAACACAATGACCTGGAAGAGGTGGGCCATGATACGTATCATCATACCATGTTTGAAATGCTCGGGAACTGGTCGTTCGGTGATTATTTTAAGGGAGAGGCTATTGATTGGGCGTGGGAATTTCTGCATGAAAGAATGGGTATCCCGGCAGACCGCATGTATGCTACTGTTTTTGAAGGCAGTCCGGAAGAAGGATTGAAAACGGATGATGAAGCCAAAGGGTTTTGGCTCCGCCACTTGCCCGAAGAAAGGATATTACCTGGAAATAAAAAAGACAACTTTTGGGAGATGGGCGACACGGGCCCGTGCGGCCCTTGTTCCGAGATCCATGTCGACCTGCGTGATGATTCCGAAAGGGCGAAGATTGCGGGACGCGACCTGGTCAACAGGGATAATCCCCTTGTCATCGAGATCTGGAACCTGGTGTTTATCCAGTTCAACCGCAAGGCAGACGGACGCCTGGAAGAACTTCCGGCCAAACATGTAGACACCGGAATGGGTTTTGAACGCCTCTGCATGGTGCTTCAGGGAAAGAAGTCAAACTACGATACCGATATTTTTCAGGCAACGATTGCCGAAACAGGCAGGTTATGCGGCAAAAAGTATGGTGATGACCCGAAAGCGGACGTGGCGATGCGGGTAATTGCCGATCACCTCAGGGCGATTGCCTTCGCGATCGCCGACGGACAGCTTCCGTCAAACAATAAGGCGGGTTACGTGATCCGCCGCATTTTACGCAGAGCTGTGCGCTACGGCTATACGTTTCTGGGATTCAGGAGCGCCTTCATGCATCAACTGGTTGACGTACTGAAAGGTCAAATGGGAGATGCCTTCCCTGAACTCATCGCGCAACAGGGGCTGATCGAAAAGGTCATGAAAGAAGAGGAGGAGAGCTTCCTGCGTACGCTGGAAACGGGGATAAGACTGTTGGACGATCTGATGGTGAAAGCCGGAAAAGAGAACTGCCCGGAGATACCCGGCAGTTCGGCGTTCGAGCTTTACGATACGTATGGATTTCCCCTCGACCTTACGGAGCTTATTCTCAGAGAGAACGGAATGACAGTGAACAGGGGAGAATTTGACGTTGAAATGGAAAAACAGAAAAGCCGTTCGCGTCATGCCGCCGCGCTTGAAACCGGCGACTGGATCGAACTGAAGAAGATTGATGAAGTAAAATTTCTGGGATATACCACCCTTGAAAGTGAAGTCTTCATTTCCCGTTACCGCAGGGTGGTGCAGAAGGACAAGGAATTTTATCATCTGGTTTTTGACCGGACTCCCTTTTATGCGGAATCGGGCGGTCAGGTGGGTGACACCGGTTATATCGAAGCCGAAGGTGAAAGGGTGAGCATTCTGGACACCCAAAAAGAAAACAACCTGATTGTCCATATTGCCAAAAAACTGCCGGCCGATCCTGCAGCGGCCTTCAGGGCAGTGGTTGACAATCATAAACGGAAGCTGACTGCGAACAATCATACCGCAACTCATCTGCTGGATCAGGCCTTACGTGAGGTACTGGGTACGCACGTGGAACAAAAAGGATCACTGGTTTGTGCCGATTACCTGCGGTTTGACTTTTCCCACTTTCAGAAAGTGAGCAAAGAAGAACTGGCCAGGATCCAGAAAAGGGTCAACGAGCTGATCCGTCTGAATATCACGCGCGAGGAGCTGGTGGATGTGCCTTTTTCAAAGGCCGGGGAAATGGGAGCCATTGCCCTGTTTGGTGAGAAATACGGGGATACGGTTCGGGTGATCAGGTTTGGCGGCTCTGTGGAGCTTTGTGGCGGCACCCATGTGCCGGCGACCGGTCAGATCGGCTATTTCGTAATCATCGCCGAAAGTGCGATATCGGCCGGTGTGCGCCGCATTGAAGCGATCACAGCCGACGAAGCCGAAGCATTTATTAACGGCAGGATCGAGGAACTGAATGAAGTACGCGCGTTATTCAATAACACGAAAGACCTTAAAAAATCGGTTGGTGACCTTCTGGAAGAAAACAACCGTCTGCAAAAGGTGCTGGAGGGGTATGCCAGGCAGGCTGTCGCTGCCGTGAAATCGGAGCTGAAACAGAAAGTGGAGTCTGTAAACGGGATTCAGGTGGTCGCAGCAAAGGTGAACCTCGATTCGGCACAGTCTTTAAAGGACTTGTCTTTCCAGCTAAAGGGTGAGATCGACAACCTTTTTCTCGTTCTCGGGGCAACTATCGAAGGAAAGCCATTGCTGAGCATCATGATCTCCGATAACCTGGTGAAGGAAAAAGGGCTTCATGCGGGTCAGATCGTTCGTGAGGCTGCAAAGGAAATGAAAGGCGGGGGCGGCGGACAACCGTTTTACGCCACAGCCGGAGGGAAGGACCCTGACGGTATTGATGCCGCTATCCGCAAGGCAAAATCTTATGTATTATAATGATAAGCGGGTAATGGCAAGGACCATTACCCGCTTAAATTTTACCGGGCTCCTACCCAGGCGGGGTAAACAGGTTTTTGCGCGCTGACCTGATCCAGCCGTTTAACCTGCGCCGGGCTGAGACTCCATCCGACTGCCCCCAGATTTTCTTTCAGCTGTTCTTCATTTCGGGCGCCAATGACGATATTGCTCACAACCGGTTTTTGCAGCAGCCAGTTCAGCGCTACCTGCGGGACCGACTTTCCGGTTTCCGCGGCAATTTCTTCTGTAACTTTCAGTACGGCAAAAAGATGATCATCGTCCACTTCCGGTCCACCGGCGGCTCCGCCCGATTTAATGCGTCCTTCGGGCAGCGGCTGTCCGTAGCGGATTTTTCCCGTCAGACGGCCCCAGCCTAACGGGCTCCAGACCATTAGTCCCAGATGTTGATCCTGAAGCAGCGGGATGAGCTCCCAGTCTGCATCCCGTCCAATCAGCGAATAGTATCCCTGGTGGGTTACATAGCGTTCCCATCCGTAACGCTCAGACATGGAAAGGGATTTCATCATATGCCAGGCGGCAAAGTTGGAGCAGCCGATGTACCTGACCTTGCCGCTCCGTACCAGATCGTCCAGTGTCCGCAAAGTTTCTTCCACGGGGGTTTGAAGGTCATATGCGTGCATGATATACAGATCGATATAATCGGTTTGCAAACGCTTCAGACTGGCTTCGCATTCCCGGATCAGGTGGTATCGTGACGAGCCTCTGTCGTTAGGCCCCTCACCTGTTGAGAAAGTGGCTTTGGTAGCGATCAGGCTTTGGTGACGGCGGCCCTTCAGTGCGGCCCCCAATACCTCTTCTGAAGCACCCAGTGAATACACATTTGCAGTATCGAAAAAATTAACTCCGTGTTCCAGACAAATATCGATCAGCCGCGAAGCTTCATCGACACCGGCTTCACCCCATCGTTTAAAAAACTCCGTAGTACCGCCAAATGTTGCGGTTCCCAGACTTAACACAGGTACCTTTAGCCCTGAAATTCCTAAATTTCTGTATTCCATAAACACCTATTTTAAAGTTTCCGGAACAAAATTAGGACGTCTGGCACCTTTGCTGATAGGAACATTTACGGGATTTCAGGTACTTTTTACAGGTTCGCCTGTTTCCTTAAAACCGTAGGCTGCTGGCCGGTTTGTTTTTTATAATATCTGGCAAAATAGGAGGGGTCTTCATATCCCAGCAGGTAGGCGATTTCGTTAATATTTTTTGAAGAATTCAGCAGCCACATGGTCGCCTGTTTAATCAGTTGGTCCTTTATGATCTGTCCGGCCGACTTGCCCGTCAAAGCCTTGATCGCGTCGTTCAGGTGATTCTGCGTCACGCCCAGACTCTCCGCATAGTCTGCTACCTTCTTTAACCGGATGGGCTGCTCTTGTTTTAAAGGCTTAAAATCTTCCATGAACGATGAGGTAAAGGCCCTCAATAACCTGAGTCCGGACCTGTTTGGCATTTCCGCGCGGCATTCTCCGGCGCTGTGATAGGAGACCGCCTTATGGATCAGTAACTGAAGCGTACTTCTCAGGATATGGGCTGAATGGAAGGTTTGTCTGTCATGTTCAATGTGCATGAGTTCAAACAGGAATAAAAAATCTCTCATTTGTTCGTCTGAAAGGTGGATCACCGAATGACCGTCAATCCGGAAGAAGGGAAGTTCATCCAGCAGATGTTTGTCTTCCTGCCCGATATTAAAAAACTCATGTGAAAATGCACATAAATATCCCTTTTGTTCTTCCGACTCAGGTTGCCATGACGTGATCGCCTGGGGCCCGGCAAAACAAATCATGTTTTCCCTGATGAAATATTCTTTCAGTCCGAATGAGTGGATCCCTTCACCTGCCGTGACGAGGAATATCAGGTAAAAATCAAGGCGGTGGGCCTCCATCCGTGGATGTGCAATACATCTCCGGCCGATCTCAAAGTGGCCGGTAAGGTCATGCGGCCACAGATGGTTCCGCTGTTTTCCGTTCCTAAGGAATGACCTGGCAAATGTTGTGATATTGAATACCGGTAATGTCTTGTCCATATGTCTGTCTCTTTCGAAATCGAGTCCGGCCACAAAATCCGGGTATAACTCCACAATATGCTTCTCCCTCTCGATCCACCCGTCTTTTCTGACCAGACTTTATCATTAACATTCGGGAGGCCGAAATGGCTTGTTAAATTTCGTTAAAGTGATTTTGGCAACTAAAATTCCTAATAAGTGTTAATGTTGTTGCAACAATTTTGGTAATCAT
>CAZOYZ010000274.1:0-4539 GCA_964584045.1 uncultured Prolixibacteraceae bacterium
AAACATATGAAAAACGTAGCTATTGGAGTTGATATTGGTGGCACAAATACAGCGATCGGTATTGTTGACCAGGATGGTCATGTGATGATCAAAAACTCGATTCAGACTCCGTCACACGGAGATGTGAACAGATATATCGACGAGCTTACCACTGCTGTTAACGGACTCATCGAATCTGCCAAATTGTTGAACAAGGACTTGGAAGTCCTGGGAATAGGTATCGGCGCTCCGAACGGGAATTATTACAGCGGGACCATCGAATATGCTCCAAACTTATCGTTCAGAGGTGTGGTACACCTGGTGAAGTTACTTCGGGCGAATTTCCCCGAGATGCGGGCTCTTGCGTTAACCAATGATGCCAACGCGGCGGCTATCGGAGAAATGATTTACGGGGGCGCCAGAGGAATGAAAAACTTTGCCATGTTTACGCTGGGTACCGGGGTGGGAAGCGGTATCGTAGTCAATGGGGACCTGGTGTACGGGCATGACGGATTTGCCGGTGAATGCGGTCATACTACCCTGATCCCCGGCGGGCGCCTTTGTGGTTGCGGGGCAAAGGGTCACCTTGAAGCTTATTGCTCTGCTCCCGGCATGAAGCGGACGGCTTTTGAAATTATGGTCCGCGACAATGCCACTGACAGTCTTTTGGCAGACAAATCCTTCAAAGAACTGGATTCAAAAATGATTTTTGAAGCTGCAGAAAAGGGAGATAAGGTTGCCCTTGAAGTTTTTGAACAAACCGGGAAATGGCTGGGACAGGGATTGGCCGACACGGTGCATCACCTGAGCCCGGAAGCGATTTTCCTGTTTGGCGGTCCGACAGCTGCAGGCGATTATATTTTTAAACCGACCATCGAAAGTATGGAAGCCCATTTATTACCTATTTTTCAGAATAAGATCAAAATCCTGCCTTCCGAACTTAAACCGGGCGATGCTGCCATTGTAGGCGCAAGTGCCCTGGTGTGGAAGGAAATAGAAAAGGAATAAAAAATAAAAGGGGCTGGGTGACCAGCCTCTTTTTTATGTGCGCCGTCTGGGGCAAAGCCCCGCTAGCTGATATCTTTTAAGAAAAATTTTGAGATGTCGCGGATAGTGACGTCAAGGCTCCGGTAGCTGAAGCCGATCGTTTTACAAACCTTTGTCCCGTTATAATGGTGAATACGGTTGGTGCCGGTAACCGTATCCCGGGTAATGGACGGTCTTTTCCCCGAGAAAAAACTCGCCAGCCGGGCGGCACGCCAGGCGATCTTCAGGATCATGTCGGAGGCAAACGTCTTTGGGCGCGGCTTTTCCAGGTTATCGGCAATTTTATTGAAAAAAGTCTGATAGCTCATGTTGCCGGCATTCAGAATAAAACGCTGGTTCTTTGTTTTTTCGAAATGGGCATCGTCGGTTAACCGGATCATGGCTTCGGCCACGTCGCGGACGTCCACGAATCCTGTCTCTCCTTTTGTATAGTATTTGAGACCCTTCCAGATCGCCTGGAAAAGTTTGGGGCTTCCGATATCCCAGTTCCCCGGTCCCAGGATAATCGAAGGATTGACGATCACGGCCTCAAGGCCTTCCTCAATGCCCCGCCAAACTTCCATTTCGGAGAAAAACTTGCTCAGGCTGTAGGCCGATTTTTGGCGGGACGGTGTCCAGTACGTATCTTCGTCAATGTCGGTGCCGTCGCGGGTTTTCCCCAACGCAGCAATCGAACTGACATGACAGAATTTTTTCACGCCGTGATATAAGGCCGCATTGATCAGGTTGGCCGTTCCTTTCACGTTGTTGTTCAGCATGCTGTCATGATCGTTGGGATGAAACGACACCATTGCCGCGCAGTGATAAATTTCGGTAATGCCGGTCAGTAATTCCTCCAGGCTGAAATAATCGAGAATATCACCTTCTACCCATTCGATGTGCTCCAGCAACGATTCCGGATCGGGGGAATAATACGAAAATATTTTGTTCACCATTTTTAAATTACTGGTGGGACGCTTTAATGCCCGCACCTTTTGCTCAGACTGAAGCAGATTAAACAGCACGTGTGAACCTACCAATCCGGTGCCTCCGGTCACCAGTATCATGTCACAGACCCTCCCTGATTTGCGGGATCACTTTTGCCGGGAACGGCCGGCCTGACCCCGAATTCTTTCGCAGAGACCTGTTGAATACGCACTTTGTAAACGGCTACATTCTTAACGGCAGGCGGATTGAACCTGAATTCCAGATCACTGTACTGAGACATTAACACCTGCAGCAGCCTGTATTTTTCATCGTAATCTTCCACAAGCTCAGCCATGCCTTCCACGATGACCGACCGGGATTTTACCCGGTAGCTGCAGCCTACCTGAATATCTTGCCACGCCAGTTCTTCGCCCGATGTCCAGTTTATGCAAACCAGGGGATTCTTTTTCAGGATTTCCCACAGCCGGCCCTCCTGCGCGCCATGCAGGACCACCGCATCGCTGCCGTCGAGTGCGAAATTCATGGGCAGGACATAAGGTTTGCTCCCGTCGCTGACTGCCAGGTAACATGTCTTGCAGGAACGGATGATGGTTTCAATCTCTTTTCTGTCTTCTAGAAATACAGTTCTCATTTCCTCTGCTTTAGATGATGGCCCGGTTCCCGAGCTGCTCCGAAAGATATTTTTCCACCTTTTTCAGGTTGATATACTGGTTTTGGAATTCCGTGACCTGCGCCGCTTCGTTCGCCCGGGCCGCCTCATGGATCTGCTGTTCAAGGTCGTGAAGCATATTTTTGACTTTCCGCAGTTTATATTCCTGTACGATCTTTGGCACCAGCAGATCAAGGATGTCCTCTTCCGATTCCACAAATGCCCCGCCTTTTTTCCACCGTTTGCTTTCGATATATTTTTCTGCAAGCAAGTCTACTGCCAGCTTGCTCATCTGCTGATCGCTGTGATTAATAAAGAACTGAACCGGTTTAAACGAGTCATTTCCTAAATTTTCGGCAAAAATGGCGAGCATCCCGGCAATCAGTTCATTTTCCGACTGCAATCCGTCGTTTTCAAGTTCTGTCAGGACGAACTCGCCCACGGAAATATTTTCCGTTTCACCGGATTCCATGCCTTCGACTTCAAACACATCGTGATGGAAATATTTCAGGAGGATACGGATGATTTCCCTTTCTTCAATCTCACACCGGTTAATGACAGGTTTGGGAGGAGACATTCGGGGAGTTACAGGACGCGGTTGTTCCCTGTAACCGGCCTGCCGGATTTCACCCGATTGCCGGAACTGGAGCTTTCGTACTTCCGTGTACAGGAGATCTTCCCGGACATCCATCAGACGGCTGCACTCCTGAATATAGACGGTACGGGTCACAGGATCAGGGACCACCGAAATTGACCGGACAATATCGTTGATCAGGCGGGCTCTTTCGACGGGGTCGTTCCCGGCATCTTTCATCAGCAACCGGGTTTTGAACCGGATGAAATCGGTTTCGTGTTCCCGGACGTAATCCCGGAGCTGACCGGAACTCATCGAACGGGCAAACGAGTCAGGATCTTCCCCGTCGGGGAGCAAGAGTACTTTCACGTTCAGCCCTTCTTCCAGCACCAGATCAATACCCCGCAGGGATGCTTTGATCCCCGCGGCATCTCCGTCATAAATAATGGTGATATTGGGTGTGAAACGTTTGACCAGGCGGATCTGATCGGGTGTCAGTGAAGTGCCTGAAGAGGCAACGACATTTTCTATGCCCGACTGGTGCATGGAAAGCACGTCCGTGTAACCTTCCACCAGATAACATTTATCGAGACGGGTAATATCACGCTTAGCCTGGTAGATCCCGTACAGGACACGGCTCTTGTGGTAGATTTCCGATTCAGGGGAATTCAGGTATTTGGCGGTGTTTTTATCGGCTTTTAAAATACGTCCGCCAAACGCGATCACCCGCCCTGCGACACCGTGAACGGGAAACATCACCCGCCCCGCGAAACGGTCGCGCACCCAGTCATCACGTTTAATGGAAAGCCCCGTCTTCTCGAGAAATTCCATTTTATAGCCCTGCTTCTGAGCCTGGCGGGTAAAAGTATCTTTCCCGTCGGGGCAGTACCCTAATTCAAATTTTTTGATGATTTCGTCACGGATGCCTCTTTCCCTGAAATAGCTCAGTCCCACCGAGCGCCCTTCCTCCTCGTTCCACAGGAAATTGCTGAAGTACTTTCCGGCCCAGGCCGAGACGATCATCATGCTTTCCCGTTCATCCTTTTGCTGCTTCTGCTCGTCGGTTTCCGCTTCCTCGCTGATCTCGATATGGTACTTGCCCGCCAGCCACTTCAGCGCCTCAGGGTAACTCAGCGACTCGTGTTCCATGATAAAGTTCACGGCATTTCCTCCTTTTCCGCAGCCAAAGCATTTAAAGATCCCTTTGGCCGGAGAAACGGTAAAAGAAGGTGTTTTTTCATTATGGAACGGGCACAGTCCAATCATGTTCACGCCTCTTCTTTTCAGGGTCACGAATTCGGAAACGACCTCTGTGATCTCCGCTGCATCCAAAATCCGGTCTATCGTATTCTGATCAATCATA
>CAZOYZ010000274.1:4639-7261 GCA_964584045.1 uncultured Prolixibacteraceae bacterium
TACCTTTGCCGTGCAAAAACAACAGGCTGTGAAAATAGGAAAGATTGACCTGGGGAAAATGCCTCTTTTTCTGGCACCGATGGAAGACGTAACTTACAAGTCATTCAGGTACATGTGCAAGAAGTTTGGTGCCGATGTGATGTACACTGAATTTGTCTCTTCCGAAGCATTGATCCGGGACGTGCAGAAAACCCGGCAAAAAATGAACTTATTCGAATTTGACCGGCCGGTGGCCATTCAGATCTATGGGCACGATATTCAGTCCATGACCGCTGCGGCAAAGGTTGCGGAAGAAGCCGGCCCTGATTTTATCGATATCAACTTTGGCTGTCCGATGAAAAAGATCGCCGGCAGGGGTGCCGGTGCCGGCATGTTAAGGGATCTCAATAAAATGCAGCAGATGGCCGCCGGGATCGTGAAAGCGGTTAAACTTCCTGTGACCGCCAAAACGAGGCTTGGATGGGATGAAAATTCAAAAGTGATCATGGAAGTCGCCTTGCGCCTTCAGGATGCAGGCGTGGCCGCACTGGCCATTCATGGCCGTACCCGTCAGCAGCTTTATTCCGGTGAGGCCGACTGGTCGCTGATCGCTGCCGTAAAAGATAATCCGGCGATTACCATTCCGGTTATCGGGAACGGGGACATCAACAGTCCGCAAAAGGCCGCGGCATTGCTTCAGCAAAGCAGGGTCGACGGACTGATGGTTGGACGCGGAGCGATCGGTCGCCCGTGGATTTTCAGGGAGATCAGGCATTACCTTAACACCGGAGAAACTCTTCCTCCGCCAACCGTTAATGAGGTCATTCAAAATGTAAGGGAGCAATTGCAGCTGTCGGTTGACTGGAAGGACAGCATACGTACCGGGATTCTCCTGATGAGGCGACACTTTGCCAGGTATTTTCCGGGCTTGCCCAACTTCAAAAGCTACCGGACCAGACTTTTACAGGCTGAAGATATGGACGGTCTGCAGCAGATTATGGAGGAGATCATTGAACACTATGGAGAATTACGGGTTGATTATACAAATACCGGTTTAAAATGAATGAACACGATTATACCGGCTACTATTCTGACGAATCTTTCAGGGGGAAACTTCAACGGGTGGCAAAACTGGCTGGCATCAAGGTGGTCTATGCAGCGCTTTTGCTGTATTACATGATGAAAGATCCTCTGGTTTCGGTCAAGACCAAGATCACGATCGCCGCCGCTCTGGGTTATTTTATCCTTCCTGCCGATGCCATTCCCGACTTGCTTCCTGTAATGGGCTTCAGTGATGATCTGGGTGTGCTGATCTTTGCGCTCTCACAGATCCGGCGCCATCTCACGGATGAAACCATCCAAAGAGCAAAGGAAAAACTTCTGACCTGGTTTAAACAAGTTGATGAGTCGGAACTCGAAGATCTTCTGGACAGAATCGGATAGAACCATCTTGGCAACCCGTTTTTAATGTAGCTCCGGGGGACTGAAACGTACCATTTGCAAGAATCCTGGGTCTTGTGTCCGGATGTTGCTATCTTTGGCTTTTAAAAACTGACATATGGCTTTTACTGCTTTTCGGGAAATGGGACCCTGGTCCCAGCTCATCATGACCGCTTTCATTGTGCTGGTATGTTTCCTGGCTATGCTCCTCATCGCTGTTGCTGCAGCCATCCCGTTTGTTGGCCTGGCAGGAATGATGAATCTGTTTTCGGGAAATAGTTTGAATGATCAGTCAGTGATCGCCTTGCTGAAATACTTTCAGGTGATACAATCGATAGGTCTGTTTGTTCTGCCACCGGTGATCGTGGCCTGGCTGTTCAGCGGAAATACAGGAGGATATCTTCATCTCGACAAAAAAGTCGCTCCCATCACCATACTCATCGCGATAGCTGCGATACTGATCGTCAATCCGTTCATTTCGTTCATCGGGCAGCTCAATGAAGGAATGAGCCTGCCTGCTTTCTTATCGGATCTCGAGGTATGGATGAAACGGATGGAAGATCAGGCCGCGGCGCTGATCGACCGCTTCATGGAGGTGGAGACCATCGGAGGTTTGCTCTTTAACATCCTGATGATTGGCGTGATCCCTGCTGTCGGTGAGGAATTCCTGTTCCGGGGAGTGATCCAGAAGATCTTTACGACCATGACCCGTAACCATCATTGGGGGATCTGGATCTCTGCTTTTCTTTTCAGTACGCTGCACATGCAGTTTTATGGTTTTGTACCCCGGATGCTGCTGGGTGGCTTATTTGGTTATATGCTGATTTACAGTGGTTCGCTATGGCTTCCTGTGATCAGCCACTTTGTGAATAATGCGGTGGGCGTATTGCTTCTGTACTTTGAAAACAAAGGCTACGAAGGAATAGAGAAAGTCTCGGCCCTGGGAGAACAAACAACGTATATGTTACCTGCTGCCCTGGTCAGTCTGGTCGTAACGGTTTATCTGATGTTCCAGTTAAAAAGAAAGTCGGCAGGGTTAAAAAGCCAGATTGATCTGTAACCTGTCGGCTTCGATCCTTTTTTGTTCATAAGGCCGTAGGACATAGATAATTCCGTATTCGGCAGCTTCTTCCCTCCTTTGGTCATCGCTAAAGAAGCGGAAACGGGCTTCCACTTCATTCCACGTCTTTTGGATCAGCTCAT
>CAZOYZ010000275.1:0-7251 GCA_964584045.1 uncultured Prolixibacteraceae bacterium
TCCAATCAGCATTTTTTAACGCTCTTCCTGGGTATACTTGATATCCAGAACGGGATCTTAAATTATTGCAATGCGGCGCATAACTATCCGTTTATCGTCAAATCCGACAGACAGCTGGTTATGCTGGACCACGTTCATGGCCTGCCGATCGGGATATACCCGAATAAATCATATGCCGGCGGTTCCATCGTTTTGCGGAAAGGCGATATGATCATTCTTTATACGGACGGCGTAACCGATTGCAAAGATGCCCAAGATCACTTCTATGGGACGGAACGTCTGACGGAGAACATCAGCAACATGATGGATCTGTCGTCTCAGGAACTGGTCTCACGACTGCTCAAGAGTCTTGAGGTGTTTCGCGGGAAAACACCTCAAACCGACGACATCAGTTTAATGGCGATTCGCTACCTGGGGAAAAGTAATTAAACAATTCCGTCACTTTATTCCTTATTATTTCACAGAAGCTGCTGACCTTTGTGCAGAAAAGCTATCCTCAGTATTTCCCCAACACCCGCATCATGTTCAGCAAAGGACAGGAAAATTTAAATGAAAACCTGTTTTCATAATGAAAAAACCCTCCGGGCGGAGGGTTTTTTCGAGCACTATTTTATGCTTTTTGAGGCGTGCCCAGAATACGTACCTTTATTTTTTCATTCTTTTTATCAAATCCGATCGAGACTGTATCCCCTTCACTGATGGACGCTCTGATAATCACTTCTGCCATCTCGTCTTCCAGGTATTTTTGGATAGCCCTTTTCAAAGGTCTGGCACCAAACTGGACGTCATAACCCTTTTCGGCAATGAATTCCTTGGCAGCCCTCGAGATCTTAAGCTTGTAATTCAGTGACGCCACGCGGTCGTACAAACCTTTGAGTTCAATGTCGATGATCTTGTGAATATCCTCCCTGGAAAGCGCATTAAACATGATCACGTCATCGATCCTGTTCAGGAATTCCGGGGCAAAGGTTTTTTTCAACGCCTTTTCGACAATGTATTTAGCCTGTTCGGTTTCATCTTCCGCTGTTTTGTTGTGTGCATTGAACCCGATCCCCGCACCAAAATCCTTCAGTTGGCGTGAGCCGATATTGGAGGTCATCACAATAATCGTATTCTTAAAATCGATATTCCTCCCCAGACTGTCAGTCAACCTTCCTTCATCGAGCATTTGCAGTAAAAGGTGGAAGACATCGGGATGGGCTTTTTCTATTTCATCGAGCAAAACCACTGAATACGGTTTACGGCGTACTTTTTCCGTAAGCTGGCCGCCTTCTTCGTAGCCGACATACCCCGGAGGAGCGCCCACGAGGCGCGAAACGGAAAATTTCTCCATGTACTCGCTCATATCGACCCGGATAAGCGCCTCGGCGCTGTCGAACAGATACTGGGCGATCACTTTTGCAAGCTGCGTTTTCCCGACACCTGTAGGCCCAAGGAAAATAAAAGACCCGATTGGCTTGTTAGGATCCTTCAGTCCCGCGCGATTTCGTTGGATCGCCTTTACGATCTTCCTGATCGCTTCATCCTGGCCAACCACACTGCCTTTCAGCTTTTCACCCATATACATGAGCCGTTTCCCTTCCGCCTGTGCGATCCGCTGAACCGGTACACCCGACATCATGGCAACCACTTCTGCCACTTTGTCTTCATTTACCACTTCCCGGTGACTCAGCAACTCCTTTTCCCAGGCTTCTTTTTCCTGTTCAAGCAGCTGAAGCAGGTTTTTTTCCCTGTCCCGGTGACTGGCGGCAAGCTCGAAATTCTGACTTTTTACTGCCTTGATCTTTTCTTCCCGGGTAGCTTCAATCCGTTGCTCCAGCTTTAAAATTTTTTCGGGTACATTGATATTGGAAATATGAACACGTGACCCGGACTCGTCCAGGGCATCAATGGCTTTGTCAGGCAGAAAACGATCCGTAATATAGCGTGCGGTAAGCTTGACGCAAGCTTCGATCGCTTCCTTCGTATAATACACATTGTGATGATCTTCGTACCTCTCTTTGATATTATTGAGGATTTCAATGGTTTCATCGATCGAAGTCGGCTCAACCATGACCTTCTGGAACCTTCTTTCCAAAGCGCCGTCTTTCTCGATCTGCTGACGGTATTCATCGAGCGTGGTTGCGCCGATACATTGAATATCACCTCTTGCCAGTGCAGGTTTTAACATATTCGCCGCATCGAGTGAACCGGTAGCTCCACCCGCACCAACGATCGTGTGGATCTCATCGATGAACAGAATGACATTATTGACCTTGGAAAGTTCATTTAAGATCGCTTTCATCCGTTCTTCAAACTGTCCACGATATTTGGTGCCGGCTACGATCGACGCAATGTCCAGACTGACTACCCGCTTGTCAAAAAGCACCCTGGATACCTTCTTTTGCACAATACGCAATGCAAGCCCTTCCGCGATTGCCGATTTTCCTACGCCCGGTTCTCCGATCAGGATCGGATTGTTTTTCTTTCGACGCGAAAGAATTTGTGCCAGCCGTTCAATTTCCTTTTCACGACCTACGATCGGATCAAGACTATTTTCCTCGGCAGCCTTGGTAATGTCGATCCCGAAATTGTCAAGCACCGGAGTTTCCGATTTGGAGGTACCCGGCTTTTTTGAAGGACCCGAAGAACTTGATTTTGAGAACGGATCATCCATATCATCATCTTCCTCTCCAAAGTCAGCCTTATCTTCAGGCTGCTTGTAATCTTCCAGTCTTGACTTCAGGATATAGTAGTTCACGTGAAAGTCATTTAATAAAGCGGCGATCCTGCTTTCTTTATCCTTTAAAATGGCCAGCAGCAGATGTCCTGTACTAATTGTCGGGCTGTTTAATGCCCTTGCTTCCAGATAAACCAGCTTCAAAGCTTTCTCTGCAGACTTTAAGAGTTGTATTGATGCCTGAGAATCAATTTCTCTATCTGTTCGAAGCATATTTTCAATAGCTTCCTTTACTTCTGATAAATTTACTCCCAAATTGGAAAGCATATCAATTGCAATACCTTCTCCATCTCTCAAAATTCCCAGAAAAATATGTTCCAGTCCAATCTGATCGTTCCCCAGTCTTATCGCCTCTTCCCGGCTGTAACTGAGAACGTCTTTTATTCTTGGTGAGAATTGAGAATCCATAGTTCTTTTCTGTTTTTATAATAATAATGTATCTCTCTAACAAAAATTATTCCCAAAATGTTGACAGCGAATGAATCTGATCATGATATTTTTATTTCACGAAGAAAACTTGCTGTTTAATGGTTTAAAAATACAGATTAATAATGAAAACCCTTTCCTTAAAGGGCGCGATTTTTGAACAGAAGATTGTTGAAATTTAAAGCATGAAAGGGGATTAAAAAGCACGGAAAATCACCGTCTTTCCGAGTATTTTTATATTTTTGTACTTCAAAATTGAATTACACGAAGTAATAGGATAAAGGAGGATTAAATGGCTGAAGGCGAAAAAATTATAAAGATTAACATCGAAGAGCAAATGAAGTCGGCCTATATCGATTATTCGATGTCGGTGATTGTTTCAAGAGCTTTGCCTGATGTGCGTGATGGATTAAAACCCGTACACCGCAGAGTGTTGTTTGGGATGCAGGAATTAGGTGTGCTTTCAAACCGGCCATACAAAAAATCTGCCAGGATCGTGGGAGAGGTACTTGGGAAATACCATCCACATGGTGACTCTTCGGTGTATATGGCAATGGTCAGAATGGCACAGGAATGGTCGCTTCGCTATCCATTGGTCGACGGACAGGGAAACTTCGGTTCTATTGACGGCGACCAGCCGGCAGCCATGCGTTATACAGAGGCGAGAATGAGTAAAATGGCTGAAGTCACCTTGAGCGACCTGGATAAAAATACAGTCGATTTTCAGCCAAATTTTGATGAGTCACTCAACGAACCCACCGTATTGCCTACCCGGGTCCCTCTTTTGCTGGTGAACGGGGCCTCAGGGATTGCCGTGGGAATGGCTACCAATATGCCTCCTCATAATTTGGCGGATACGGTCGATGCCATTGTCGCTTACATCGATAATAAAAACATCGATGTCAAAGATCTGATTCCGATCATTAAAGCACCCGATTTTCCGACCGGAGGTATTATTTACGGGTACAAGGGAGTTGAAGAAGCTTACGAGACAGGACGCGGCAGGATTATCGTCCGCGGAAAATCACATATCGAGCCTTTTGGAAACGGACGGGAGCGTATCGTGATCACGGAAATCCCTTATATGGTCAACAAGGCGGAGTTGATTATAAAAATTGCCGAGTTGGTCAACGAAAAGAAAATAGAAGGAATATCCAATGTCAATGATGAATCTGACCGTGAAGGAATGCGTATTGTCATTGATGTGAAAAAAGATGAGATTTCAAATGTCATCTTAAATAAATTATATAAGTATACACCTCTGCAAACGTCGTTCAGCGTAAACAATATTGCGCTTGTAAAGGGACGTCCGCGCTTATTGAACCTGAAAGACCTGATCCACTATTTCGTGGATCACCGGCATGACGTGGTTATTCGCCGGACCCGCTTCGAACTGGATCAGGCTGAAAAACGGGCACATATACTCGAAGGATTGATCATCGCCAGCGACCATATTGACGAAGTGATTGCGATTATCCGGGGCTCAAAAACACCGGATGAAGCCCGTGAAAATCTGATGAACCGTTTTTCACTGACAGAAGTTCAGTCCAGAGCGATCGTGGAAATGCGTCTTCGTCAGTTAACAGGCCTGGAACAGGATAAACTGCACCAGGAATATGCGGATACGAAGTTGTTCATCGAACGATGCAGGCAAATCCTGGCAGACGAAAGCCTGAGGATGCAGATCATCAAGGATGAATTGTATGAAATTAAGGCACAATACGGCGACAAGCGGATGACAGAAATTGTTCCGAGTGCAGAAGAATTCAACCCCGAAGATTTTTATGCCGACGAAGACATGGTCATCACCATTTCTCACCTGGGCTACATCAAAAGAACCCCGCTGAGCGACTTTAAAACACAGGGAAGAGGAGGGACCGGCTCAAAAGGCAGTACGACCCGTGATGAAGATTTCCTGGAACACCTGTTCATCGCCTCAATGCACAATACCCTGTTGTTGTTTACCGAGAAAGGAAAATGTTTTTGGCTGAAGGTTTATGAAATTCCGGAAGGGACTAAAATATCAAAAGGCCGGGCCATACAAAACCTGCTGAATATCGAAGCTGACGATCAGGTACTGGCCTATATCAATGTAAAGACACTCAGTGACTCTGATTATATAAACAATAACTATATTATCCTTTGTACAAAAAAAGGGATTATCAAAAAAACGTCGCTGGAGGCCTATTCAAGGCCCCGTCAAAGCGGGATCGTTGCCATTACCATCAGAGAAGGGGACCAGTTGCTGGAAGCGCTCCTGACAAACGGGAATCATGAAATCATGATTGCTGTCAGATCCGGCAAGGCGATTCGCTTTCATGAAAAAATCGTCCGCCCGATGGGAAGAACTGCCTCGGGAGTGAGGGGTATCACCCTCGGAGGCGAACAGGATGAAGTGGTGGGCATGATCTCGGTCGAAAATGAATCGGACGACGTACTGGTGGTTTCTGAAAAGGGATACGGAAAGCGCTCCAGTATTAACGATTACAGGGTGACAAACCGTGGCGGTAAAGGGGTGAAAACGATCAATATCACGGAGAAAACAGGTAGTCTGATCACGATAAAAAGCGTGGTCGATTCAAATGATTTAATGATCATCACCGGAAAAGGTTTGACCATTCGCCTGCCGATTTCTGCGCTTCGCGTCATGGGAAGGGCAACCCAGGGAGTGAGGCTGATTAACCTGAAAGAAGAGGACGCCATTGCTTCTATTGCCCGTGTGGACATCGAAGAAGAAAGTAAAGATGTGGATATCGACGAAATTAATGACGATCAGGTTGACGATGAAATGAATGACGGTATGATATCCGGCGATCAGGACGATGCGGAGGAATGAGGCAGTAAACAGTTTGCAGGTGAGCCGAAAAGCCTTAAATTTGTATAAAAAATATCTTAAATTAACATGATGATGAAGAAAACTATCTTATTAATTGCCTTTTTAATTTCTGTGGCAGGCAGTTATGCTCAAAAGGGCAAAGTTGCCAGTGCTCAGACTTTAAAAGATTCTCAGAAACTGGACAAAGCGCTTGAAGCGATTAACGAAGCGATCGATCCGAATAATGAAAAAGCAGAGAATTCGATCAGCTGGCCCAGAACCTGGGAAGTCCGGGGAGATATTTACCGCGCTATTTACCAGTCGAAAGACGCCAATGTAAAAAAACTCGCCAACGACCCGCTCGGCACTGCTTTGGAATCGTACAAAAAGGCGTTGGAACTGGACGAAAAGGGTAAAAATGCCAATGCTGTAAAAATCAGCCTGACATTATTGGTTTCTGACTTTACAGACCAGGCGGTTAAGGCGTTTGGAGAGAATAAATATGAAAGTGCACTGGCCTCATTTAAAAGTATCCTTGACATTGAAGCACTCCCGGTGATGCAGGAAGCAGACAAAGCTGCTCCCGTTGATACCGTTATTATTTTCAATGCCGGGCTGGCTGCCTACAATGCCGAAAAATACGAAGAAGCTGTAAAATACTACAGGGAAGCTGCCAAATATGAATATAACGGCGCCCGTACCTACGAACTGATCGCTTCAAGCTATATTAACATGCAGGATACGGCACAGGCATTAACATCCCTGCAGGAAGGCTTTGAAAAATATCCTGAGAACAGTGCGATCCTCGTATTGATGATCAATATATACCTGAACGCCAATAAGGTGGATGATGCCATGAAATACCTCGATCTGGCCATCAAGCAGGACCCGGAAAATGCTTCATTTTATTTTGCCAGAGGATCGTTGTATGATAAAATCGGTCAGCAGGACAACGCCATCACCGCCTATGAGAAAGCCATCGAACTGAAACCGGATTATTTTGACGCGTATTATAACCTCGGGGCTATCTATTATAACCAGGGGGTACGACAACTCGAAATTGCCAATGCTGTGCCATCGAGCCAACCCGAAAAATACGAGGCGGAAAAGAACAAAGCTGATGAATATTTCAGGAAAGCGATTCCATACATGGAAAAAGCTTCTGAGATCAACCCCGAAGATACTTACTCGCTCGAATCATTAAAAACATTGTACTATCGTTTAAAGATGATGGATAAGTTTGATGAAGTGAATAAGAAACTGGAAGATCTTAAATAAAACGGAAAGAGGG
>CAZOYZ010000276.1:0-7231 GCA_964584045.1 uncultured Prolixibacteraceae bacterium
AAGTGTTCGACAAGATGAACATTGAAGTGATCCGGCCTAAACCAAAGCTGGTCAATTTACGTTAATCAAGGGACAAAACCGGTAAAGCTGCTTGATATCAATCTCCGTGAATGACCAAAGCCAACCGGCAGGCAAATCAAATGCAACATCAAAAGACAAAGGAAGAGAGATGATCAGGAAAACGACGAAAACGACGGACTACGTTCTGACTGTTTTATGCATTTTTCTAATTGGAGTGCTAAGCGGCTGCAAAACAGGAGATCCCTCCAAAGTGACCGGAGCAGGGAAAGACTGGCCTGTTTATCTGGGAGACCATGCCGGCTCCCAGTATTCTGCCCTTTCGGAAATCAACCGTGAAAACATTCACCGGATGGAACCCGCCTGGGAATATCATACCGGCGACGATGTTTCCGGGAACCGGAGTCAGATTCAATGTAACCCTATTATCATTGATGGTATCCTGTATGCGACGTCGCCGAAACTGAAAGTCTTTGCCCTCGATGCAGCCACCGGTGTCCGCCTATGGGAATTTGACCCGTCGCCCGAAACCAGGTATGCAAAAAACGTCAACAGGGGAGTTAGTTATTGGCGTGATGGTTCCGATAAGCGGATCTTATTTACCTGCGGGCCGGAATTGTTTGCCCTGCACGCGGAAACAGGAAAGCTGATCGAAACTTTTGGAGACTCGGGAAAGGTATCGTTGAAGGAAGGTTTGGGCGATAAAGCCGGAGATCTTTACGTGGCGGCCACTTCTCCGGGTGTTGTTTTTCAGGATCTGCTGATCATCGGATCCCGTGTATCTGAAAATGCGGGTGCCGCACCTGGATTTATAAGGGCTTTCCACATCCGGACAGGAAAACTGGAGTGGGTCTTTCACACGATCCCGCGTCCCGGTGAATACGGGTACGAGACGTGGCCGGAAGAGGCCTGCCTGACAGCCGGCGGCGTCAATTCCTGGGCGGGAATGAGCCTGGATGAAAAACGGGGCATTGTTTATGTTCCCACAGGTTCGGCAGCCTTCGATTTTTGGGGAGGAAACAGAAAGGGAGCCAATTTGTTCGCCAACTGCGTCCTGGCCCTGGATGCCCGAACGGGAAAACGGGTATGGCATTTCCAGACGGTGCATCACGATCTGTGGGACCGCGATTTACCCGCGCCGCCGGATTTGCTGACAGTCACCCATCACGGAAAGAATATCGAAGCGGTCGCACAAATCACGAAATCAGGTTTCATATTTCTCCTGGACAGAGAAACGGGGGAACCATTGTTCCCGGTCGAAGAACGTCCGGTCCCGGGTTCCGATCTGACAGGAGAAGCAACTTCACCGACCCAACCTTTCCCGTTGATGCCGCCGCCTTTCGTTCCGCAGATCTTTACTGAGAACGAGATCACGGATATCAGTCCGGAATCACATGCCTATGTTGCCGGAATCCTGTCCAAAGTGCGTACAGGAAAGCCGTTTATTCCACCCAGTACACAGGGAACGGTCATCTTCCCGGGCTTCGACGGAGGTGCGGAATGGGGTGGTGCAGCCATCGATCCCGCTACTTCTGTTTTGTATGTGAACGGCAATATTATGCCCTGGATACTGACCATGACTGAAATCGACCGGAATGAACCTCATACAGGGAGGGGTGAACAAAGCTACAGTGTGAACTGTGCCGTTTGCCATGGCACCGAACTTCAGGGGGATCCGACTGGAACCTATCCTGCATTAAAATCAGTTTCAGAAAAATATTCCGGTGAAGAGATACTGAAGTTAATCAATACAGGCAAGGGTTTTATGCCTTCATTCAGGCATCTGGCGGAAAAGGAGAAGGAAGCCCTGGTCGCTTTTCTGACCGGACAAAAAGATGAACAGGATCCACATTTGCTGGATTTACAAAACAATCGGACATCAGTTCCATACACCCATACGGGCTATAACCGTTTCCTGGATCAGAACGGTTATCCCGCAGTAAAGCCTCCATGGGGAACCCTTTCCGCCATCGATCTAAACAAAGGTGCTATTCTGTGGCAGGTTCCGCTGGGGGAATATGAAGAACTGACCCGGAAAGGGATTCCGGTGACGGGGACAGAAAACTATGGCGGGCCGGTAGTGACAGCCGGAGGGGTCCTTTTTATCGGCGCATCCGCAGATGGGTACTTCAGGGCTTTTGATAAAGATACAGGCAGGGAGTTATGGAAGTATAAGCTGCCTGCCGGCGGATATGCCACTCCGGCGGTTTATCAGGCAAGCGGTAAACAGTATGTGGTCATTGCCTGCGGAGGAGGGAAAATGGGCACCCCCTCCGGCGACAGCTATGTGGCCTTTACGCTGCCGGCTGCGTATTGACCCGGTATTTGGGGATCAGCCGGATAAAATTTGGGCCGTCGGGATTTTTAATGGTGACGACCGCCCCGGATCATCTTAAAGAGATGCAGGACGGCGGGAAAAATAGCGTCCATCGATTCCGACGCTCCCGTTGTTGATCCCGGAAGGGCAAGCACCAGCGTGTTCCCGGCCAGACCGGCAACAGAACGGGACAACATGGAATAAGGAGTACGCTGTTGTCCGTACGACCTGATGGTTTCTTCAATGCCGGGAATCTGCCTTTGCAAGATCGGTTCCAGGGCTTCCGGAGTCACGTCGCGGGGCGAAAGACCGGTGCCGCCCGTGATGATGACGAGGTCTGTACCGTCCCTGCTGTAATCCAGGACATGTTTGCGGATCTGATCCATATCGTCGGGAATAATGGTATAGTGATCGACTGTTACGTCACAGGCCTTCAGTTTTTCCATGATCGCTTTTCCGGAGCGGTCTTCTTTTTTTCCGGCGCTGATCGTGTCGGAACAGACGATGACCGCAGCATGAAATCTTTCCTGCGCTTCTCCCATCTGACTTTTGCCGCCGGTTTTTTCAACCAGCTCGATCTTCCCGATCGTGATGAGCGGATCGATCGGCTTGAGCATGTCGTAGATCGTCAGGGCAACCACTGAAGCAGCATGCATGGCTTCCACTTCCACGCCGGTCTTATAAATGGCATGGACCTCCGTGTCGATCACGATCTCCAAACCGTTGACGTGAAACCGCACGTCGGCGTATTCGACCGGCAATGGGTGACAATCAGGGATCATGTCACTGGTTCGTTTGGCCGCAAAAAGACCTGCTGTCCTGGAGACAGCGAAAACATCACCCTTTGGAACCCGTTTTTCCAGGACAGCGCGAATGGTCTCATCCAGGCTGACGTTGACGGTCGCCCTGGCGATGGCCGTGCGAAGGGTATTACTTTTATGCGTAATGTTGATCATGTTTTTATCAGTCAATCAGTTCGTATTTTCTTTCCAGATATGCTTTTGATCGCCAAGCATTTCTTTTCCCCATACGGGAAGTTCGGCCTTGATACGTTCAACCGTTTCATCACAGGCTTCAAGGGCCGCACGACGTTTTGGAGAAGAGGTGAAAACAAAAAGGCAGATCCCGCCTGCATGAACTTTACCCAGGCTATGGACAACGTGCATGCAGGTAAGCTGATATTTATCGAAAACAGCTTCCCGTATCTCCGCCATCTTTTCAAGTGCCATTTCTTCATAGGCGCTGTACTCAATGGCTGTGACCACGCCTTCCTCCCTGACATCGGCCCTGACCTGGCCGACAAAAACTGCGTGGGCCCCGATATTGGTACGGGCAGCATGCGCCTGTAAGGAATCGCTGATCCTCGTCGCAGGAATGGCGCCTTCAATGAATATGTTCTTTATTTTTCGTTCCATGATCGTTCCTGACTTACCGGTGACGCAGGATGCAGAATGCCCCCCGCCACCGAATAAATATCGCTTCTTTTTAATAATATTCTTAACTCTCTGGCTGCCGCCACACTGCGTATACCATGTTGGCAGAACAGGAAAACTGCTTTAGCCTTCATGAATGAATCTCTATGATGTGCCAGGTGCGAAGCCGGAATTTCAAGGCATCTTTGATCATTCCACCGGGGAATTTCCATCGGATCACGGATGTCTATAAACACGGATGCTTCCCGGCCGGCCCTCTTTAATGCTTCAGTCCACCCGATATCCAGGGCGGTGCCGCAGGCAGCGGCATAATTCGTTGCCTGGAATTCGGCTATCGTGGCCGGCTGCCGGCTGTGAAATTCTTCAACGGGGTCAAGCGAAGTTTCGTAAACGGAATGATCCTTCAGATTATAGAAAAGTACTCTGTTAATCAGTGGTTTGCCAATGCCGGTGATCCATTTAATGGCTTCAGTGGCCTGCAAGGTGCCGATGATGCCCGGCAATACGCCCAGGACGCCTGTTTCGAAGCAATTGGGAATTTCGTCCGGCGAAGGCATCGCGGGATACAGATCACGGTAATTGGCGCTTCCCGGAAAAGCATTGAACAAGGCTGCCTGTCCCTCATATTTATAAACCGCACCGTAAATCAACGGCTTGTGAAACAGGACTGATGCATCGTTGATCATGTAGCGCGCGGCAAAGTTGTCGGTGCCGTCGATCACCAGGTCATAATCCGGGAGCAGGGCCGGCAGGTTCTCGACGGTCAGGTACTTGTCATACACCTGGATCCGGACATCTGTATAGCGGTCGTTGACGAACCGGGCAGCAGCCGCAGCTTTGGAATTCCCGATGTCATGTGGCCCAAAAAGGATTTGCCGGTTGAGGTTGGATTCGGTGACCCGGTCTCCGTCGGCTATTCCGATTGTGCCCACTCCGGCTGCGGCGAGGTAGAGAATGGCCGGGCAACCTAATCCTCCGGCCCCGGCAACCAGGACCCTGGCCGATTGCAATTTTTGTTGCCCGTCAACCCCTAATTCCGGTAATCTGATCTGTCTTTCAAAACGTTCCATCTTCCTTGACTTTATCCACCCGAAAAGGGAGGCAACAGAGCGACTTCATCACCGCTTTCGAGCGGGGTGAGCCGGGAAACCATCTTTTTATTGACTGCAATTGCAAACTTGATCCCCTCCAATTTCGGATATTGCGTATATATCCAGGCTAACAGTTGCTCGGTGTCTCCGGTGAAGGGAGCATTCAGACTGCTGCAGCCGGTTTCGTCCGCCACCAGTCCGAACAGCCGTACCCGGATCATTGAGTTTTCAGTGTCCTTTTTCTTCAGTTCGAACATATCTGCTTCATTCATGCTTTCAATCATATCAACATCGCCGGGAGTGTTGAGGTTTACAAACTCCGGCAATTCTGATCCCGTTTCTCCGTCCATATCCAAAATAAGATGGTTGGTGTCTGCGATCAATTCCTGCATTTTTAATGAACCGCGGACGACATTCGCCTCGACGACCTCCCCGAGCGACCGGTGGTACAAGGCAAACAGCGGATTAATCTTTCCGTTGATGCGGGTTGCAACAACATCCGCTTCACCTGCCAGGCGCAGTAGCCGCCGGATAGCTTTTGCGCTGATGAACGGCATATCGCAACTGAGCAGCAAGATATAATCGGCTGTGGTTGACTTCAGTGCGGTATGCAGTCCCCCCAAAGGGCCTTTGTTCGCCACCAGATCAGGGATCACCGGAACCCCAAACAGGTGGTACTGATGATTTCCCGTAACAATAACCGCGGGAAGATGAAGTTCTTTCAGGGTTTTGAGCAGATAACCGGTCATGGGTTGTCCCCGCACCGGCATTAATCCCTTGTCCTGTCCCATTCGGGTGCTTTTGCCTCCGGCCATGAGCCATGCTTCGATGATGTATTCCCTGTTCATGCCAGCAACAGTTTGAATGAAGCGAAGATCAGTACCACAGTCAGCAGATATTTGAGCGTTTTGATATGAAAACGGAATGCGCCGTGCCATGCTCCCAGAAACCCTGCAAGGATCGTTCCCGGCATTAGCAGCCAGAGTTCCGGGTCCACGGAGACTTCCAGCGGGTTGGCCCCCAGAAAGCCTGCTGCCGAATTAAGAAAGATGAACAGGGCGCTCAACGTGGCCGTCTCCCTTAGATCAGCCCATCCGGTCATCAACAATACCGGTGACAGGATGATCCCGCCTCCGATTCCGATCAATCCCGACGCGAACCCGATTACGGCACCCAGGACGGGGATCATCCAGTCCCTGCGTTCAATGATCCTTTCTGTGGCCACGGGGAACAGGTTAAGAAACCGCATGATCGGGAACAGAAGGCTCAGCCCCAGCAACTTCTTATAAATTCCCGCGTCTATTGCAATGGTACCACCCAGAAATGCTGCAGGGATCGAAAAAAGTACCAACGGCCAAAAGAGCTCATGGCTGAACCGGCAGGTCTTCCGGTAGGAAAGAAAAGCAAAGCCTGCCACCAGCATGTTCATGATCAGCGCTGCCGGACGGATCTGAGAGGGAGGAAAACCGAAAAGGGCCAGGAGCATCAGGTAGCTGCTGGCGCCGCCGTGGCCGACCGACGCGTAGAGAAAAGCGGCCAGCGGCAAAAGCAAAAAAAGGAGTATCCAGGAAGGTTCGTATGCCATGGTCCGGTTATAATAAATAAACATTGACGGGCGTGCCGGCAGGGATCAGATCAGCATCCTCGTCAAGCTCAGCCAGGCAGTCGGCCTGAGCAAAAGCGGCGAGATTAAATGACTGCTGTCCGCCTAGCAGGCGTACCTGACCCTGTTCTCTCAGCGCTTTCATAAAAAAGGTAAATCCCTTTTTTTTGGAGCAGTCTTCGGCCAAAGGCAAGACGATGTCGGGCTCCCACACGTGATCGTGTCCCATGAACGCCTTCACGCACGGTTTCACAAATTGATTGAAGCAGGTCAGCACGGAAGCCGGATTCCCGGGCAGGCCGAACACCCATTTGTTTCCTGATTTTCCGGCGTAGAATGGTTTGCCGGGACGCTGCCTGACTTTATAAAAAAGCTCCTCAACGCTTAACAGATCGAAGCATCTTTTTGTGAAGTCATAGTCACCGACCGAAATTCCTCCGCTAACGATAATGACGTCGCTTCGGTCGAGATCTTTTTCAAGATGCCGCCGCAGCTGCTGTTCATTATCTTCGCACCGGCTGACGTGATACCTGGTAATGCCCAGGTTTTTCAGGGCTGCCTGAAGCATCGGACCATTGCTGTTATAGATCATTCCGGGTTCCGGGGGCTTCCCGGCCTCGCACAGTTCACTGCCGGTAACGATCACCGCGACCACAGGAGGAGCATATACCGTGATCCCGCTGATACCTGCTGAAGCCAGCAGCCCTGCGCCTCCCGCAGTCACCCGCGTGCCTGCTTTCATGACAATTCCGCCTGCGCTGACCTGACT
>CAZOYZ010000277.1:0-7218 GCA_964584045.1 uncultured Prolixibacteraceae bacterium
CTGTAACCCTCCTGCTGAGCGGGATTGCATATCTATCAAGTTGGGTCAGGAATGACGTATCGATTGTATGTTTTGCGCCAGCCATGTCTAATCACTGCCTCCAGCCATTTTTCTGCTGGCTGAATCAGATACTTGTTTTCCTGTCCTCCAGGATTTTCTGTATGATTTTATCACTCGTTATGTTGTTTCTTGCAGCATCAAAAGATAGAATCACCCTGTGGCGCAGGACAGGAAGTGCCATGGCATCAATATCTCCTTTATCAACATATCCTCTGCCGTCGATGAACGCATTTGCTTTTGCGCACAGAATAAGTGCAATTGAAGCACGCGGGGATGCACCTGCTTCTATCATGTCAGGCATTTTTCTAGTCTGGTTCACGATATCAATTGCGTACTTTTTGAGTTTGTTTGAGATAGGAATCCTGCGGGTTATCTGCTGAAGCTCGATGAAGATCTGTTTTTCTATGCACCTCCTTACAGCCGGTCTGAAAGCCTCTGCATAACGGTTTACAATCTCAAACTCTTCATCGGGGTCAGGATAATCCAGGCGTATCTTCATCAAAAACCTGTCAAGCTGAGCTTCTGGCAGGGCATAGGTCCCCTCCATTTCAATGGGGTTCTGAGTTGCAAGGATAAAGAAGGGCTTATCAAGCGTATATGTGGTATTTGCCACTGTAACCTGTTTTTCCTGCATGGCTTCGAGCAGAGCTGACTGGGTCTTGGGAGAGGCGCGGTTAATCTCATCCGCGAGCACGATATTTGCAAAAACGGGTCCCTGCTTGAATTTGAAGTGTTTTGAGCCTTTTTCGTCTTCTTCTATAATGTCCGTTCCGGTGATATCTGCAGGCATAAGGTCAGGCGTACACTGGATCCTGCTAAACCTCATGCTCATGATCTGGGAAATAGTGGATATGGTAAGAGTTTTGCCAAGCCCGGGATTGCTTTCGACAAGGACATGTCCTTCACATAACATGGCTATGAGGATCTGCCGGATCATTTCTTTCTGGCCGACAATCGAATTGCCAATCTCTCTAAAAATGACTTCAAAAATCTGGGGGGCTTTTTCATAAGTAGGTTTTAAATTAAGTTCTGAATCTTCAAGCTGGATTTCCTGTAATTGTTGCATATTTCCACTCCACTATTTTTTTACGTAAATCATGAATCTGCTGCAAATCTGCACATTCCAGACGCTTTAGGGTTTATTTGGATGAAAGCTTCTCAAAATATTGTTTAATAAGAGGCTCATACTCTTCTGGCAGGTTTTCAGAGTAAGTCTGGCTGTACTTGAAATTTTCATTAAAACGATCTGAACTCTCGTTAAATCTCTGTTCCGTATCCGCATCTACCTTGCTTGTAAATCCGAGCCCCAGGGTAGGATTGATTTTCATTTCAACCTGCTCTCCGTTCTTTATGATGACAGCCTCTATCTTATATCTGGAATCCGGGACAACCTTCTCATTATCTTCATAAGCCGCTCTGGCATTCATATTGTGAACATTGTCCCAGAGATCATCGATTAGCTTTCCTGGAGATACATTAAAGCTGAAACCCTCATAGATGCAAAAAGTAGCCACTCCTGAAACCAGAAGCAATAATAAAAACGACCTGAAAATCTGGTTTTTCGGGACTATACTTCTTATCCTGATGCCTGCAAGTTGACGGTGCACATCTTCAAGAAGTTTCTTTGTAACTATGTTGATGTTCTGGCTGTTGTCATATGCCGTACTCAGTCCTGTCCTGAGTTCAGGAAAACTGGTTTCAAGCATATTTATCAGGTTAAACCTGCATCCTTTGCCAGATAACCTGTAAACCAGACTGATAAGGAGAGTCAGCAAGAGGGAAACTAAAGCCATTAAACAGAGATTGAACAGGTAAGTGTCCAGATAGGTTTGAGACCTGCTCAGTTCTTCCACACCGGGGACATAATAAGCGAGTTCATACAGATTAAATAAAATCATCAGTAAGAACAAAAACACAAATTTTCCGGCTGTTTGAAAGAACCCAAGGGTACGATATGACCACGTAAGGTATCTTTTATATTTTTCCAGAAGAGACACTACAAGCATATAATCTCGAACCACATTTGTAATTTTTAGTAATTATATTGCGGGTGTTACTAATAAAACTTTTCTAATATTTAATTTTAGTTCTGGCTAATTTTCAACAATATAGTAAAAACTACCCGGTAAATACAAAGGATAAATAAGCAGGAAAATTCCCCAGCAAATACCCCTTTTAATCTCCTGCCATATCCTGTATAATCGAAAAACTATATAATTGCATAAGAAGCATATTTTTCATTATGTAATTTTTATTACATATTTACTAAATAATGTATGATTCTGTGTTCGTGGTCTGCGTTATTCATCTGTCTTTCATTGCTGGGTTTACTCTGATATGCGGCAGCTCTCACTTCTTCTTTTATATTGCGGGAAAGACCGCTCTCCTGCGTCGAGCGGGACAAGAACGGTCCAGTATAGCGAATAAGGTTTCCCTGAAAAATTTTCTTTTACCTTACAAACCTCATTTAAGTCGCATAGTATCGGAAACCTCCGCAAGCTTGTCTGGAGATCTGCCCAAAAAGAAGGAAGAAGTAGGAAGAAACAAAAAAGAAACTTGTAGTTCTAAGTGTAGGTCCGCTTATTCTCGAAAAATGAGAGAAGAAGTTTAAGGAGCCTGCAGAAAAACAATCTTTTGTATTATTCCGATTTTGTTGCCAAATGATCAAATATTGTTCTAAGAAGCCAACATAAAACAACTAATGCAAATATTCCCCATACAGTCTTTTCTGATTTAGTCATTATTACTCCTCCTTCGATCTATTAAATGAATTCCACAATATAAAAATTTATCTTAAGATGTCCATGCCCAATTTCTACTGGAGAACACACAAGAGCCTTTATTTTATTTTCCCTGTTCATGGTCTGACATTCTAACACTTTAATATATGAAAAAGGGAATTATTGAATTATTTATACCGTGGAAAAAAAGAATAATGTTAATTTTGTTACCATTAAAAAGAGTTTTTAGAATAACTTAGCAAGGTTTAAAACATCCTTTGTATTTCAATTGCTATCCTTACTTCTATCCTTATTGTATCTTGCTATATGCAAGCTTCCCGCATAAAATGAAAGTATCTAAGGATCTATGGTGAAATAGCTTAGGCAATATTTAAGAATGTGTCAAATGACTTTCGTGAGCAAGAAGGCTGATTTAATTTCAACTAAATAATTCATTGCCTAAGTTATTTCGTTATAAATACTAAGAATAGTTTACTCTATAACAACCCCATCCCTTAATCTTATCACCCTGTCGGCATATGCTGCGTGCCAGTCCTCATGTGTGACCATTACTATCGTCTGCATGGATTCTGTATTAAATTTTTTGAACAGGTCAAGAACTTCTTTTGAGGTCTCTGAATCCAGGTTAGCACAGGGCTCGTCTGCAAAAAGGACTCTTGGATTGTGGGCAAGGGCACGGGCAATAGAGACTCTCTGTTGCTGACCGCCGCTCATTTTGGAAGGCAGCTGGTGAAGCCTGTCTTCAACCCCAACGGCAGTCAGCATCGCGGAAGTAATGACATTTAACACTGGGCTCCAGGCATAGGAAAGATTCCTAACTGCTGCATCAGACCCAAAAGGTTAACTTCAGCCCATAACTCAGTAATCTTACCATCCTTAAGGCGAAATATCTCTATGCCAGTGATGGTGATCGGTTTGCCTGTAGCCGGCAAACCCATGAAATTGCCTTTATGTATTCCGCGAGCTGTAAAGCGGACAACTACGTTATCACCCTCGACAACCATGTCTTCAATTGTAACATTGAGATGCTCGAAGGCTGCCCTGCACGTGGTAATTACTTCATCCATTCCTTCGATTCCCGGAGAGGCAGGAAGAGGCGCATGCATAACGAAATTAGGGGACAGCAATTCATTAGCAACACTCAGATTTCCCTTAGATGGCCCTTCTTCAAAGAATCGGCGAACTATTGCTTTGTTCTCTTCTGTAGACATTTTTCCTCACTTTTTTAAATACAAAAGTAATATCGACTCAGTTCCAATATCCAATGATAATTTTCTTGAAAATACTGATTGTACACCATGTACGCTATTTATTGCTCTAACATCCCGTCCTTTAATCTGATCACCCTGTCAGTGTATTCCGCGTGCCAGTCTTCATGTGTAACCATTACGATCGTCTGTCCCAGTTCTTTGTTAAACTTCTTGAAAAGGTCCAGAACTTCCTTTGAGTTTTTAGAATCCAGGTTGGCACAGGGTTCGTCGGCGAAGAGGATGACAGGGTTGTGGGCAAGCGCCCTGGCAATGGAGACTCGTTGCTGCTGGCCGCCGCTCATTTTGGCCGGAAGCTGGGAAAGGCGGTCGCCAAGGCCTACAGCCTCCAGAATTTTTGCGGCGGCTGATTCGTATTCTGCTTTACTTTTACCCTGCATCATAAGGGAGATGTAGACGTTTTCAGAGGCGGTGAGTTCGGGCAGGAGGGCATAGTCCTGAAAGACGTAGCCCAGGTTGTGGAGGCGGAATCTGCCTTTTTCCCTATCGGACATCAGGGAAGTGTCGGCACTGTTGATGATTACTTTCCCGGAGTTGGGGGTGTCAAGGAGCCCGAGCTGGTTTAAGAGGGTGGTCTTTCCGGAACCGCTTGGGCCCATAATAGCAACAAATTCCCCGCGCTGGATTTTTACGGAAATACCGCGGAGCACCCGTACTTCCACTTCGCCCATCAGGAAGGTTCGTACAATGTCAATGCCTTCGATGATAGTGTCTACGTTTTTTTCATTGAGTGCTTTCACCGAAATTTCAGTTCCAGCTTCTTTTTTTCTATCGGGTGTGTTTTCAGTTCCAGTCTCAATGTTTTCCTTTCCGGGCTCATTTTCCATTTCTTTTTCCATTTCTTTTTCCATTTCTCTTTCAATTTTATCCATGCCTTAACCTCTCTTAACCTCTTTCTCATTTGCCCCAGATCAATTCCAGGAGGTCTTTTTGCGTCAGTGTGTAGGCAGGGATAACAGAGCCGATGATTGAGGCAAGGAAGAGGAGGACTGCACGGTTTATGGCTTCGGCATCATCCAGCTTCAGGCTCATGCTGCCGAGAGGTATGTCCACCGGGTTTGCTGCTGTGTAGGGGGCGAGCCCAAAACGCATGAAAACGAAGCCGAGGATGACGCCAATTCCCGCGTAGAACATGGCCTGGAGCACAAAGGAAGTTACGATCACGTTCTGCTCTATCCCTATGGCTTTCTGGACTCCAATTTGCCTCTTTTTGTTAACGATGTTTACATAGATAACTACAAAGATGATCACGAAGGCAATCAGGAGACCGATCACGTTCATTATGTCCCGGATCATCCCAAGGGTGCTTTCTATCAGGCCGAGGATCCCTGCGAATTCGCGCCAGGTGCGGATGTTTTCCCTTATTCCCAGGGAGAGGAGAGCTGTCCGGGTCTCGTACTCGTCCGTGCCTGCGATGGTCTTAACAGCTATTTCCTGGGCAAGGTCCCTATCCTGTACGCCGAGCATCTCTTCTAAGTCCGCCCTGCTGATGTAGGCCCCGGCGTCGACCATGAAGTAGCGGGTGGTGTAGATTCCCTTGACTCTGAACTCCCGGGTTTTGCCGCTGATTGTGATTTCCACCGTATCTCCCACTTCCACGCCGCCCAAAGACTTTGATTCCATCAGGGCTCCAAAGCCTCCCGAAACTTCCCTGCCCAGGATTACCTCCCCACGGTCGGGCCTGCTCAGGAATTCCCCGCTTATGACGGCGTCTTGGAGGTCTGTTACGAAGTTCTCATCCTCAGGGTCAATCCCGTAGACAGTGGCTCCCATTTCTTTTTCCTTGTAGCGGAAGTTCCCCGTGTTCTTCAGGCGAGCTGAGGTCCCGACCACCTGTGGGAGGCTTTCGATCTTCTTCTGGAGAGCTGATGCGTCCTCTATATAGCGTTCCTCTTCCCTGGGTTCGACCACGACATTTCCGGTCTGAAAGTCCACCATAAGCTCGTTAAACTTGAGCGTGACCCCGGCTAACATGCTCGAAAAGAGCACAAGCTGCACGAAGATCAGGGCCAACACAATGACCGTAAAGATTGTGATCCCCTTATTGCCCCTTGTTATGGTCCGGCTGGCAAGGAAGAAGGAGACTTTCGCTTTTTCAAGCATAATCAGGCATCCTGCTTGGTTTATTTTGCTTCGGATTTATTTGTAAATGTGGTTTTTAGAGCTTTCCTTATGTGGTTTTTAGAGCTTTCCTTTCTTCTTCATGTAGAAGACTGCGGCTGCAAGAATAAGGACTACTCCCAGTACAATGGGGATAATGCTCCCCTTCTGTCTGTCCACATTGAATGTCAGGTCCTCGCTAAGCTGGTGCTCCCCGAAGTCGTCCTCATATTCAACAAGCAGAGTGACTTCCTGGTCTCCTGCTTTTTCCGGAATGAAAGTAAAAACTGCCGGGGCGTCATCGTCCTTTTTCAAGCGTCCCAGGAAGGTATTCGTGCTTCCGGAACCTTCGAGCCCTTCAAGACTGGCTTTCACGAAACGGGCTTCTCCTTCTCCTACATTTTCAAGCCGCAGGATCATGGAAACTTTCTGCCCTCTTTCAGGCATTTCCGGATCGAATTTAAGGCTTGCAATATTAATTTTTGCCCTGTTAAGCACATTTACCCCGATTTCCTGGGACTTATTGATCTGAAGAGTTTCAGCTTCGTTTGAGGCAGTTATGCGGAGAGGGATCCTGTAAGGCTGCACGCCTGCATTACTGCCTAAAAGGAGTTTGAACGACAGGTTTTCGGAACTTCCGGCACTCAGGTTCTCAATGAAAAAGACATTGTCCTGCAGAGGTATCATGGGTGAAGAGCTATTCAGGTCAAGCATCACACGTACATTTTTTGCATTCCCGTTCCCTGCATTTTTAACTTCAGTCCTGAGATAGAACTCCTCCCCCGGTACAAGAGCTCCGTTAGAGGAATTTCCCCCGTTTACAGGAAAGATTTCGGTACCTACAAGCACAAGATCGGGGTTTCCTTCCACCCGGATGGGAATTCTTCTTGAAAAGCTGGTTTCATCGCCATCTTTAATAGTAAATTCAAGCTGGTGGACACCCGACCGGGCTCCGGAGTCAACACTGAAATGAAAATTCAATTCGATCTTCGAACGCTGCCTTATCTGTTCAATGTGAAAATTACGTTCTGTGTTTGTCCCGGAACCGT
>CAZOYZ010000278.1:0-7205 GCA_964584045.1 uncultured Prolixibacteraceae bacterium
ATCGGGTTGAAGCTTAAAGTGCTGGTTGCGGGGACATTGTTCCTTGGCGAAGTGATCGAACCGGTCAAAAGCCTCAAAGATCCGGTTCATAACCTCAATCATGGCGTGCCTTTTACAGGAAAGCCAAAGGCTGTTCAGTTCAGTTACAAATACCGGCAAGGGGGGGAAAGGATCAGGTCGGTTTACAGTTCCAAACCCGTTGAAGGCCTCGACAAGGCTGAATTTTGCCTGATTCTTCAAAAAAGATGGGAAGATGAAAAAGGGAATGTGTACGCAACAAGAATCGGGGGAACACGCAATTTTTTCAGTGAAACAGGGAACAAGTGGGTAACTGACACGATCGTTGATGTAAGATATGGTGATATCACCAAAGAACCGTTTTTTGATCCGAAATTAATGGGACTGATACCCCAGGTAAGTGAGCTGTATGTCAAAAACAGCAGAAATCAGATGGTCCCTCTTACCGAAACAGGCTGGGATACCTGCGATGAAACACCCACGCATCTCGTTTTATATTTCACCTCAAGTTTTGGCGGGGTCAATTATACCGGATCGCCCGAATCCGTATTATGGATTGATCATGTACGGTTCATTTATTAAATTTTCACCAATTGAAATTATTTTGATAACTTTATAAAGTCGAATTGTGCTTTATTCATGAACCAAAGGATTAAGGATTTGACGTACTTCATGATAAAGTTGACATCAATGCTTATCTTAGTAGTTCTGATGGCAGGCGAATTTGTTTTTCAGCAGATGCCGGAAGTAGACTTAAACCTGATCAATAACTAAACTATGAAAAATTTTTTTTTAATGGTGTTTCTTGCAGGCCTATGCATAGCGGTACTGATCTCCGGATGTACACAAAAACCTTCGCAGGAAGGCATTCATTCCTGTGCTGAATTAAAATCCTTATTTTCAGATCCGCCCCCGGAGTACCGGAGTGCTCCGTTATGGGACTGGAACGATGAAATTACCGAAGATGGGATTGCATTCCAGATGGAACAATTTAAAAAAGCCGGCATCGGCGGGGTGTTCGTTCACCCGCGCCCGGGTTTGATCACGGAGTACCTGTCGGACGAGTGGTTTCACCTGTTCGGTTATGCTGTTCAGAAAGGGAAGGAACTGGACATGAAGGTGTGGATCTATGATGAAAATTCCTATCCTTCCGGCTTTGCAGGCGGTCATGTCCCGGCACAGATGCCCGATTCCTATCAGCACGGCACCGGCCTGAGCATGGAGATTCAGCAGGAGTTGGATGTGGAGGGCGGCGATACGCTGGCTGTCGTCCTGAAAAAGAATGAAAGCGGTTTTACAGATGTGACTTCAACCCTGGATCAGGAAAAAGGAGCCCGGGGGACCTATTATATCTTTAAAAAGACCTATCCCGCTAAATCGCCCTGGTATGGCGGGTTCAGCTATGTCGACCTTCTTTATCCGGGGGTGACTGAGAAATTCATCGAAGTGACCATGACCAAAGGATATGAACGCGACAGCGCCGATTTTGGTCAGACGCTTCCGGGAATCTTTACCGATGAACCCAATCTGGAAGCCGTGATGACAAAGGGCACGATGTTACGCTGGACTCCCGATCTGTGGGATACCTTTCAGCAAAGGTGGGGTTATGATCTGAAGGTCAATCTTCCTTCTCTGGTTGAGGAAACAGGCGATTGGAAGAAAGTGCGGCACGATTACTATGAACTGGTGCTGGAGCTTTTCCTGGAGCGCTGGGCGAAACCCTGGTATGCCTATTGTGAGCAGAAAGGGCTGAAATGGACCGGTCATTACTGGGAACATGGCTGGCCCGAACCGACGCATGGATTTGATGAAGCAGCCTTTTATATCTGGCATCAGCAGCCCGGGGTAGATATGCTGGGTAATGAACTGATCGGGGGCGGCCTGGGCGGTCAGTTCGGAAATGACCGGGCTGTCCGGGAACTGCGTAGTGCTGCCAATCAGGCAGGCTGGGCGCGTACCCTGAGCGAGACGTATGGCGGCGGCGGCTGGGATATGACCTTTGAAACGCAAAAACGGCTGGTTGACTGGCAGTGCGTGCTGGGGGTCAATTTTGTGAACCAGCACCTGTCTTATTACACCATGAAAGGCGTCCGCAAGTTCGATTATCCGCCTTCATTTTCGTACCATGAACCCTGGTGGGAGAACTACAAACTCATGGGCGACTACATTGGCAGGGTGTGTATGGCCATGTCGTCCGGACGGCAAATTAACCGTATCCTGGTGCTCCAACCCAACACCACCGCCTGGATGTATTTTTCCCGCAACAAAAAGAATCCTGCGGTCGAAGAAATTAAAGCGGGATTTAAAAGCTTCGTTTATGAGCTGGAACAAAATCACTGGGAGTATGACCTTGGCTCGGAAAATGTGCTGAAAGAACTTGGCTCTGTCGAAAATAACAGTCTGAACGTGGGAAAATGCCGGTATGATCTGGTGGTGATCCCGGCTCAGATGGAAAACATCGATCAGGCTACCTTCGGTCTTCTTCAGCAATACCTTCAAAATGGAGGAAAGATCATTTCATTCAGTACGAAACTGACGATGATCGATGGTGTGGAATCGGACAAGGTCAGTCAGCTTCAGGCGCAGTTTGCGCAGCAATGGATCGCTGCAGAAGATATTGATGATCAGGATGTAAAAGAGTTGGTCAGGAACGATGAGTTTTTATTTGAAGATCAAAGCAACAACGGTATGTTGTACCACCAACGCCGGATCCTGGAGGATGGGCAGTTACTTTTTGTCGTGAATTCGCATGAAACCGAAAAAGCAACAGCTGCTTTCACGATGGAAGGCAGACACGTTTGTTTATTGGACCTGCTCAGCGGGAAGACCTATGCTTATCCGGCCGGGATCAGCAAAAACGGGATCACCTTCCAGGTTGAACTTGCTCCCGGCGGAAGCGCTCTTTTTGCCGTGACCACTCAAAAGACCGATGATCCGGTATTCAAAACCGCGCTACAGGACGGGGAAGAGATTGAAGCGTCAGGCCCGGTCAGCGTGAAGCGCGAGGCAGATAATCTGCTGCCTGTTCACTATCTTGACCTGAAATCGGACAAATACAACAAAAAGGACGTCTATCTTCTGGAAGCCACAACCAGCCTGTTCAAAGAAAACGGCATTGAAATGGGGATCCCGTGGCAGCATAAGATCCAGTATAAAAAGACCTGGCTGGAAATGGATACGCTCTTCAAACCCGGGCCTGTCGAAGCCAGGTATTCGTTTCATATCGCTGCTGATTTTCCTGAAGAAGTTATGAAAGGCATTCAGGCTGTGGCCGAAAACTCCGGAATATGGTCAGTTTCCGTCAATGGCAATCCCGTGGAAAAAATTCCTGGTGCATACTGGATCGACCGGGATTTTGCATTGTACCCCATTGGCGGGTTCCTGAAGCCGGGAAAGAACATCCTGACGTTGAGCAGTCCGCGAATGACCATCCTGACCGAGGTGATGCCGGTTTATATTTTGGGTGACTTCCTGGTGAAACCGGCGAAACAGGGATTTGAGATCACAGCCGGCGACCTGACGGATCCGGGATCATGGAAAGAGGCAGGATTGCCTTTCTATTCCCAAAAGGTAGCCTACACGCAAACCTTCACTGCAGGCGAAAGTGACAGTTGCTTCTATCGCCTGAAGCTGGGTAACTGGAAAGGATCGGTGGCTGAAGTATTGGTCAACGGTGAATCTGCCGGTCTGATCGCTTTCGCTCCTTATGAACTGGACGTCACGGATAAGATCAGGAAAGGCCCCAATGAAATAACCGTTAAGGTGACCGGCAGCCTGAAGAACACGTTTGGCGTGTTCTTCAACAGGAATGAAAACTGGATTTGGGGCCCGTTCTCCTGGGTGCAGGCTCCTGACCGTCTGCCACTGGCCTCTGACTATTCGTTCCGGGATTACGGATTGTTTGAGCCGTTTAAACTTTACTGTACGGGTAACACCGGAAAGTAAACTGTTTCTGTACGGCGGGCATGATCTGGCCATCTTGCAGGCTATCCCGTCACGGTAACGCAGGGAAGCAATCTGTTTCGACCGAACACAGGTTGCTTCCTTGTTTTTCCCGGGAAAGTAACATTTCAGCGTAACATCTTCTTTAAAAAAGGGATGGGTATTTCGCGGTATCCGTTTCGTGCATCATGTCATAGACCGTTTCAAAGATCCGTTCCACATTCGGCTTGGAAAAATATTCGCCGTCGATCCCGTATGCCGGACGGTGTTCCATCGCCGGTAATGTACGGGGGGCAGTATCCAGGTAATTAAAAGCCTTCTGTTCCTCCAGAACTTTTTGCATCATGAAGGCAGTTCCTCCGCCCGGAACATCCTCATCCACAAAGATCACCTTATTCGTCTTTTTGACAGAGCCGAGGATGAGGTGATTTACGTCAAAGGGAAGCAGCGTCCGGATATCGATCACCTCAACCGAAATATTTTTTGATTTAAGCAGGGCCGAGGCTTTCAGTGCATGATGAACGTTCCACCCGTAGGTGACCAACGTGACATCGGTACCTTCTTCCAGGATTTCGGGCACACCAAGGGGAACTTTGAATTCACCCGGGTTTGAAGGCAGTTTTTCCTTCACGTTATATCCTTTTAAGGGTTCAATGACCAGGGCAGGATCATTGGCTTCGAGCAAGGTATTGTAAAAGCCTGCGGCCTGGGTCATATTACGGGGAACGCAGAGGTAAATTCCCCGAAGTGAACCGAGCAGCAACTGTATGGGTGATCCGGCGTGCCAGATCCCCTGAAGCTGATGCCCCCGGGTCCGGATGATCAGTGGTGCGGCCTGTCTGCCTATGGTACGGTATTGCATACTGCCCAGGTCGTCGCTCAGCGTGGCCAGTGCATACAGCAGGTAGTCCAGGTACTGGATTTCAGCGATAGGCCTGAATCCCCTTAACGCCAGTCCAATGCCCTGGCCGATAATGGTGGTCTCACGGATGCCGGTGTCCGAAACACGATCAATACCATATTTGGCCTGCATTCCTTTCATCCCCTGGTTAACATCCCCCAGCTTGCCGGTATCTTCACCAAACGTGATCAGGTTGGGATACTTGCTGAAGAGTGCATCAAAATTACGGCTGATGATCTCCGACCCGTTAACTTCTTCCGGGTCCCGGTCGTAGGTGACCGTAACAGCGCGGACATTCAGGGCCGAGTCCTTTCCTTCCCGGTGCAGTTGCCTGTTGTAAAAAGAAAAGCTGCGCTTTTCAAACTGAACGATCCATTGGCGGAGGTCGTCCTGCTCGGCTTTGAACAACGGATCGCCGTTCAGCTCAAAACTCAGTCGTTTGGCAAAACTCAGCAAGGCGCGCCGGGTAGGGAAGACTTTCTCCCTGATCTGATGAAAATCGGGAGTCCTGTCGATCATGTGATTGGATCTCTTCCTCACCTGACCGGTAATTCTTTCCAGAGCTTCTGTTTCGTCCGAAAGATTTGCGGTATAATGCGTCCATGCTTTTTCCATGGCTTTACGCGCAGCCTGTCTGGCCCTGCTTTCGATGGACCCGAGTATTTCCGCATCAGCTTTCCTGTTCTCGAGTAACCATGTGCGGAATTGAATCAGACAATCATATTCTGCTTCCCAATCGAGCCGTTCCCTTGATTTATAACGTTCGTGCGAACCCGACGTCGAATGTCCCAAAGGCTGTGTCAATTCCTGGACATGAAACAATACCGGACTATGGGTACTTCTGCAGTATTCGATCCCTTTGGTAAAGGTTTTCACCAGACCGGGATAATCCCATCCCTTGCAGGTATAGATCGAAATGCCGTTTGTCCCCTTTTCTTTTTGAAAGCCCTTAAGCGCTCTGGAAATACTTGCTTTGGCCGTTTGAAGTTCAACCGGTACGCTAATTCCGTAACCATCGTCATACACCGCCACGGCAAGAGGTACCTGCATCACGGCAGCCGCATTCACGGTCTCAAAAAACATCCCTTCGGAAGTGCTGGCATCACCGATGGAACCAAACGCCACTTCCTCACCCGTGACGTTGTTGTTGAGATATTTTTTCAGATCAGGTCTTTGCTTCACGATCCTCGAGGCCTGGGCCAAACCCAGCAAACGGGGCATCTGTCCTCCGGTGGAGGAGACGTCGGAAGCGGAATTGTACCGCTCCGCCAGATCCTTTATTTCACCGTTTTCGTCAATGTTCGGCGTACTGAAATGATTATTGAAGTTTCTTCCTCCGACAGAGGGGTTAAAATCGGCATCAGGATCACCGTAGATCATGGCAAAAAATTCTTCCGGGCGAAGTAACCCCAAGGCAAGCATGAACGTCTGATCGCGATAATAGCCCGACCGCCAGTCGCCTTTCCTGAAGGTTTTCGCATAGGCGATCTGGGCCAGTTCCTTTCCATCGCCAAAAATGCCGAAATGAGCGCGTCCGTTGTGGACTTCACGTCTGCCAAGTAAACTTAACTGCCTGCTTAAATGAGCAAGATAATAATCATCCAGTAATTCCGATACCGACGTGTCGGTGACTGTTAAAAGATCAGTATTTTCAAGGGACATTAATTCCAATTTGATGATTCGGTAAATAATCAATTTTCCAAATTTCTCTCACGTATTTTCGAATACACACAAAATAACATTTCAGGGATGGATTTGTTTTTATGGAAACCACGGGATAACCCCTGTTTTGTTGCACTTTTTGTTGCATTTTTCAGGATGTCCGCCGGCATAAATGGTCTCAGTCCCGATCGTTTAAATTAAAACTCACGATCAGAAATCTTTCCGTTTTTTTTAACTGATAAGAGTAAGTTTTTACGACATGATAATTTTCTGTTTCTTTGTAACGTTAAATCCAAACGGTGGCGATCATTAAATCTGACATTGATCTGACTTTGCTGTATTCACTGAAAAATGGTGATCATCAGGCCTTTGAGCAACTCTTTGAACGATATGCTCAAAAACTTTTTAAATTTTCTCTCACCTATCTGAAAGACGAGGATGAAGCTCAGGAAGTGGTACAAGAGGTTTTTTTGAAAATCTGGCTTAATCGCCATAAGCTAAAGACCGACACTTCATTTCAGTCGTACTTGTTCACCATTGCTTTTAATGTGATTCGGAAATCGTTTAACAAAAAGGCAAAACATGATCAATATAAACTGGAGGTGATCGACGAACTGGACGACGGGCGTGATCTGGCCGAATACGAGAATAACTATTGGCTGGCTCAGCAAAAGCTGGAAAA
>CAZOYZ010000279.1:0-7165 GCA_964584045.1 uncultured Prolixibacteraceae bacterium
TGCGGCTTTGTCGATGAATTATTTCGTGCCGGATAAATCCAGTTGCTGATATCTGGCTTCAATCGTCTGTCGATAGAGATTTTTCATCCGTTCCGAAGAATGATCCCGGCAAAGTACTCTTTATAATAGACTTTTCCGCTTCTCATTCGCTAAACGATTTATTATCAATCGGTGCCAGTGTATGTCCAAACATGCGGAGAACAAGGTTCACCTTGTCCATGTTCAAATTTGTTTTGCCCTGCTCTATTTTCCGGATCACAGTCAACGCCACTCCCGCACGTTCTGCAAACTCTTCCTGCGTGAGATTAACTTCCTTTCGTCGTTCTTTTACAAATTCAGCCAGACGTTTCATTATATGTCTTTGAATATAAAATCAATTCAAAGATACAAAATTATATGTAATCAAATATAATTACTGGAGTTTAAATATATTTATATGTTTTTAGATATAATTAACGCAGGTTAACAGCGCAGTTCCATAAAAAAGCGGGATACCTGTTTTTTCAAAATAATTTATTTGATGGTTAAATTTTCAATAAAATCGGCATGTGATAGTCCTTTGTTGGCACTTTTTTTCCATGGATTCCAAACTTTGCTTACCAGGTCGATATCGCCATCTCCATCAACATCACCCGGTATAATATCATGTCCTCCAAGCCCGTTATCGAACAAAACCTGTTCCTCCCAGCCGTTTCCAACATTCGTAAAAATATACCAGCGGGACGAATGGAGCGTGGTGTCCTGTGCCATCATATCTTCCTGATCGACTGTAATGATATCCAGGTGTCCATCCCTATTAAAATCGCCTATGGCCAACGAATGGAGAGAACATCTCAACCCTTCGGCTTTCAAAGGAAGAAGGGTTAATTTCCATTTGCTCCCGTCGCGATTAAGGTTTTCGATAATCCCTGCTTTTGCATGCACATCGTCACACTCGGTAAAAACAATATCGTTATCACCGTCGCCGTCGCTGTCGGTAATTATACTCCGGGTCGATTTTCCGTAAGGAAGTGCTCCGGTAAAAAGTTCAGGAAAGTCAAAGGGATGTTTAACCCAGGTTTTGCCGTTCCCCTCATTTTTGAACCAGGCGACTGCATTAAAAATATCCATATCGCCGTCACCATCCAGGTCGCCAACACCGCCGGGAGAAAAACCTCCGTGTATTTTGGGCTTGTACGATGTATGTTCCGGATCGATCACGGTACGTTTCCACACTTTTCCGGGCACAGAGTTCGTGCTGTACCAAAAGAAACCGATATCCTGTCCCTGGGTCAGAATATCGGTTTTACCGTCGCCGTCGATATCAGCGGCAATCAAATCGTGGAGTTCAAGCTTCTTTTTTTCTTCTTTTTCAGTTTTGAAGGAGGGATCATACCGATACATTGAAAAATGATAGTTTCCCTCGTTCCTGTACCATACGCCTGCACTTACAATATCGATGTAACCATCGTTGTCAACATCTAACGGAGCAGCTCCAAGGCTTGTATATGGCACATCTCCAATTTTCACCGTGGCCCACGCAGTATCATTATTTACAAAAAGGAACAGCCCTTTGGGCATGGAGCCAACGGTCATGTCCAGATCTCCGTCGTTGTCATAATCGGCAAGTGTTTGCACTCCATTAACCCAGCCTGTTGGAAGCGAGTCATTTATAAAATGATGTTCGAAAGTAAAAAGAGGTGTTAATCCTGAACCTCCTGTCCTGATTAGCAGTCGAGACGTAAACGGAGCCAGGGTAATGGAGTCAGTAACCTGGTTTCCATCCATATCCAGATAAACAGTGGTTCCCAGATCAAACACCTTTGTTGCCGCACTGTCGTTGTAAAAAAACTCTTCTGTTTCTCCCGGATTTAAGGTGGAACCATCGAACGTGGAATGAGCATCCTGACCGGTAGAAGATTTCCATCCATCAAAATTATCTGTCTTATTGAACGTATTGTCAGCATGATAGTGATCGATGTAGGTGTTGTAATCATAGGCAGAAACAGCACCGTCGGTTTTAACCATCAGTTGGTGACTATCCTGCCACCATACAAAATCACCGTCCCGATCATATGCATAAACGGTATTGTAATGCCAATAACTATCTTGAAATTCAAGCGCAGTTAAAAAACCAATCATACAATTGGACAACTGGTTGTATTGAATGGAATTCCGTCCGTTATCATGCAGGAACACGCCAGTGAAACATCCATGAACCGTATTGTATTTGATGTTAATATCATGAATGCTGTTATCCATGTATATTCCGTGTCCGGCGTCATAACTCTTCGTATATCCTTTCCGGTTCCCTGTAACGTTCAGTACAATATTATACGTGACTTTGGATCCGGCCGATCCGGCTTGGGTACGATCACTCCCATTGTATGTGTATATACCGCCGCCATCGTCCAGTACCTGACAAGCCCCGTTAATGTAATTAAAACTTATATCGCCGTCGGTCCCCTTCCAGTTAATGCCATCATAGCCTGAGTTCAGTATCCGGTTATAAGTTATCACAGGATGATCACCACGGGAGAAAATACCGGTGCCAAAGTTATCGGAAGTTGAATAGGTCGATTTGTTGATATTTTCCAACTGACCGGTTTCTTCGATCGTATTACCCGTGATAACAGCATTGGAGGAATAGCATCTGATTCCTCCTCCATTGGCCTGACAGATATAGTTGTTGAGTAAATTTGCACCTATCGCACCCTCAAGAACATGAATTCCAACCAGATCAGGGCACACGATATCATTGCCACTGATGGTCATATGGTCACCATGGTCAATCAGTATCCCGTGAACGCCACTGTGGTAGATTCCAAGATTCACAATAGTCACATAGCTGGCAGAGGTTATGGAAATCCCGTTATCATTTACACTGCCCCGAACCTCATCGTTCGAAGGAGAAGAACCCGTGGGGGTCCATAAATAAACCGTGTTTGTTGACGCATCGAAATACCATTCTCCTGCCTGATCCAGAAACTCCAGCTTATCACATAAGAAAAAACCTTCCCCGCTCCCCAATGAGCCAAATGGAGAAGAGTCAATGGTCAGGGTCTGGCCGTCCGAAGAGGTCACCTTTCTCGCATACATCGTATATGCCGTGGTCCGGCCAATCCAGGTGCTGTTGGTATAATTGATACTGCTATTGAGATCAGTGGACGTCAATGTGGTTGACCCACCAACCGAATTTACTGTAAAATAACCTGCGTTCGGATACCTGGCCAGTTGCATTCTGATCCCATTTAAAAACAACTGGCTGATTGGCTCATTTACGGTCGCCTTGTAAATATTCCCTGAATGTAATTTCCAGCCCGTAATAACCCGGGAATTATAAATCCCTGGCTTATCTCCTGTGCCAAAGGCTCCGTAGACAACCGGATTACCGGATGTTCCGGATTCCGTAACCGTCAGGGCGCCTTCCCAGGTGTCTCCCCGTTTGAACAGGATTTGATCTCCGGGCTGAGGACTAAGAGCGTTTACTTTTGACAGCGATTGCCAGGCTGAACCTGAACTCGTTCCCGAGTTATTGTCATTACCTGTGCTGCTACTCACATAATAGGTTGTTTGGGCCGTCAGGGAAGACGATATGACAACCAACAAAATAAAAAGGAGTTTACAGATACGATGCATAGTTTTAGTTTTACTTATTTTAGCTTGAGATAATTGTACGGTTTGCGGATGGTTCGGTCGCTAGCTTCTGACGGTTCGTACCAAAGTAAGTACCATGACTACGGCGATAACCGGGATGATACTGACTACGATAAGAACCGGGGTGAACGAATAATGATCAGAAACATAGCGATGATGGCATCAACTCCACGTCTTTCAGGTACTTTCATGACCAGCATAATTTTCCTTCCGGAAGAGTAGTGCAAACATTAGAAGTATAAGGACAGAAAAGGCAGTTGTGATTGCAAACATGGAGTTCCAATCGTATCCGATTTTACCATCGAAGTCATCACTAAAACAGCCGATTAACCATCCATTGAAAAGAATTCCCAGAAATAATCCGACTCCCCATACCACAAAAGCAAGAAACCCTTGTGCCTGCGCTTTTATTTCTTTAGGCGCTTTGCGATCGGTATAAACCTGACCACCCACGTAAAAAAGGCCGAATATTAATCCATGGACTAAAATCCCGAGAATATACATCATATTTAGCGCAAGGACTCCCCCGATGTAAAATGAGAAATACCTGATCAGCATGGCGATAAGTCCGATCATCAAAGCCCATTTTATTCCGACCCTGATAATAATAGTTGTTGCAACAATCATGAAAATGATTTCTACGGCCTGCCCTAAATTCATCGTAAAAGTAATGAACCGGAAATCCTTGCTTTGCAGAAATTCTGAGCCAAAAACATGGTACAGGGAGAACGGAATCACCGATAAAAATGAGAAGATTATAAATATCCTGAAATTTCTGTCTTTTAACATATAAAAGGCTCTGAACCCAAGAGTATCAATCATAGACGGCTTTTGCTTTTTTGCTAAGGGCGGAGTTGATGGTAAAAACAGATTGGAAAAAGCAGCCAGGAAACCCGTTGCTGCCCCGCAATACAGGGGAACTACGCTGCCATCAAACAGTTTCACATTGAAAATACCCACTGCAACAAGGCTGAAGATCCCGGAAGCAACCCATCCAATTGAGCCAAAAACTCTAATCCGGGGAAACTGTTCTGCCGAGGTATGTGCCATACAAATTGAACTTGTCAGGCTCCAGGATGGCATATAAAAAAGCATGGTGAGAATAATTACGACCAACAATACAGCAGGATTCGAAATATGGGCGGCTACTATTAAAAGTGTGCCGTTAAGTAAATTCGAAACTGCAAGTACTTTTTCACTTGCAAAATATCGGTCGGCAATCATTCCAATAACCGGTGAAGCCATCGATCCGATTGCCATAGAGCTTAATATTAAGGATTTCTGCAACCCTCCAATGTTCAGGTTTGTAAGGTATGCAGCCAAAGGAATCCACCATACAGCGAACATCATGTATTGCATGAACATCATTAATCCCAGACTTAAAAAAGTCATGTTTATTTTTTTTTCTCTCATGTGTATTCAACATTTCATAAAATAGTGTACTTCAAATTTTTTTAAAATGGTGTCGCCGCATATCGGCCAATTTTTATGCTTGTGGGTGTCAAAAAATAGTCATTTAATTTTCCCTATTTTTTGTTTGTTAAAATCATCCTTTTATAGCTGGTCAATGCCGGAATTCCGTTGTCAGTAACTTTCAGGATAAAATGAAGGCTAACTCCAGAATTTAATTTGGGCATTATCAATGACGCTTTGGGACCGTTTGATTCCAGTTGGACTTGCCCCTCAAAATTACCTGCTTCAGGATATAGCATCCATTTAAAACGGAGTAGGTTGCCATCCGGATCTTTGGTTTCTGAGGCATCAAACCGGATCATTTCCCCCGGCTTTAAACGGATGATCAACGCTTCTTTTTTTGAAAATCCATTCACTGAAACCAAGGGGGCATGATTGGCAGTACTATAATCTTTCACACACCAGTCCATTCGGGCAGCAAAATCACGCTGAAAATCATCCCGCCAGCGGTAAATGGTCACATTTGCATTTTTTTCGCCAGGAACCGTTACATCGCTGTAGTAGCCGGTATCATTTTTTTTGTACCGACCACCCCAGCCTCCATATTCCGGATGTTCCGGATAATTCAACCCATTTTTAAGGAAAAAAAACCAGGAGGGTGTATCTCCTTCCTTTAGCGCTCCATGCGGATTTGGAGCAGTCCATGTTTTTGTTGGATAAAGTGCCCCCAATGCGCCATGTTTTTCAATTACATTTTCTTTCAGCCATTGCAAAGATGTAAGGCTTTCATCTCCACCCAAAAACATTCCCCTGTATATTCCATCCCATCCGTCATTTCCTTCCTGTTCTTCAGGTGCTTTGGATAAAATGTAAAAAAGTGCAGGATGTTCGTGTATCAGTTTTTCGAAAATATGATCCTGATCCATAATATCATACACTCTTATCCCGGATATAAATTTTTGGTATTCTTTTTTTGTACGATCATTCTTTACTTTCCAGAGTGCCTGGGCCAAATCGGTCTGGCCCCCGAAAATGCAAATATTCAGCGGTCGTTTATCGTTTTTGTCAGCCATTTGGATGATCCATTCCGAGCCTTCCGTGTCTTTACCTTCGCCCACCTGGTTCCATCCTCTTTTGGGATTTCCCCTTTTTACAACAGACAATAATTTTTCGGGAGCAGGGAAATTTTTATCGTGTTTAATCAGATTTGGAAATACCTGCCCGTATCCATCAATAATTTCTTCAATGGCTTGCGGATAAATGACATCTCTTCCGAGTTCACCCGGAATTCCGGCAGCTGAACTAATGAGCCCTTCAATGTCAAATTCATTCGTGTAAACCATCAGCCGAATAAGAGACTGTCTGTCATCGGGGTCACCACCAATGTCGGTGGTAATAAGGATTCGCGGTTGTTGACCGATCGCTGGGACCGACATGACAATACTTAAAAAAAGTTGAATGACTAAATTTTTCACAATGATTTATTTAATGGCTGTTGGGTTGATAATGGTTCTACCGGATGCATCCGTAAAATAACGTCAGTTTTGAGGATGTACCCTGAGCAGCATCGATGCACTGACAGGCTAGTGGCATGTCAATTCCGCTTCTCTGAAGAGGGTTATTATCTTTTCCTTGTCGAGGTCCAGTTCCAGGTAATGGCGATTCCCGGCGGGAATGACAATTAGCCCGTTTTTCCGCTGAACAGGAATTTCATTTCCCAATTCCTCAAACAGATGCACATTACGCGTGTCAGTCGCCAGTGTCAGCCGGCCTTCGCCCGAGTTGTGGCTGTAAACCACATAGTTTTTGTCTGAACGGCTAAAAATAAACGCGCGGATATCCTTGTTTCCACGGGCGGCGCCTTCAATTTGTTCATAGGGCCGGAGTTCAAATTTGCCGTTTTCATCAACGAGCAGAATGTGTTCCCGGAACGGGTCTTTCATCGCCTCTTTTTGTTCTTCGCTGAAAAAATTACTTAACCGGGCGTCTTCCCAGCGTCTGAAAACTTCGAGGTTGTCTGCTGTCCGGGGATGTTGTTCCAAAGATTCGAGCCTGACAACGATCGACACGGGGCAGTCCCAGGCGGCAGCGTGGCTGCAAACATATTCGTAAATGT
>CAZOYZ010000280.1:0-7151 GCA_964584045.1 uncultured Prolixibacteraceae bacterium
TATTTCGAAGGAATTGCGAGGAGAACTTTTCCCTGAATTTCCTCCGGCATAAAACGGCGGTACCACCGTACTTCCCCTTCTTTCCCGGATAAATATCGCTCAGTTTTTGACAGCAAAAGAGAAGAGACTGAATTCAAAGGAATCAGTCTCTTCAGAAGTTTTTTTCAGTAGCAGAGTCTGTCCGGAACTAAAAATTGGAGTTCAGTGAAGTTTCTCTTTCAGGAATTGCGAAAACAAGATTTTCATAAGGGTAAGCAATATCCTGAACTGTGCTAAACGGATTATCACCTTTGGGGATCGTCATTTTAGTAGCAAGTTGAAACTCATAAATTGCACCTTCTCCCAGCATTTCTTTGATGAACTCCTGGTACACTGCTTTATGATTCGTATTGCCCGCATGGTATTTTCCCGGGTTGGAAGGATTTGCCCGGTTCCACAGTTTATTCAATTCAATGGCAGCTAATGCGGCACTTCCGTTGTTTTGAAGGATCCAGGCTTTAATCAGGATAAGCTCTCCGAGACGGATCAAAGGATATTTAGTCATTGCTGCTCCTGTTGTAAAGCCGTTATCCGGACCACGGAAGAATTTATCCACATAGACCTGCCTTGTTCCTGCCGTTTTTCTTGGTTCAGCAGCATCCGGCTCATATTCAAGATATTCTCTCATTTCTTTATAGAATTGTTCCAACGTTTTGCCGCCCGATAAATCAGGTGCTCCTCCCGGAAGGATCTTGGGTTTTACGATGCTCCTGTTACGGGGGTCTCCCTCAGGAAATCCATAACATGCCCCCTTGGTGACATGAAAGAGCTGCTTGAATCGTAAATCTTTGTAAGCTTCGGCGGTGAATGCGGTATCTTTACTGATCGGATCGTTGTTGTAAGGTCTGAGGTAGGTGTTCCCTCTGTCGGGTTCCATCCATCCGGCCTCTCTCAGAATATAATAAGAGATTGAGCATGAGTTCCAGTCCAGGGCAGTCATTGTTGTTAACGGAAGACCTGTGATCGGATCATACAAAAAATTGCCAAAATGATCAGCTCCGTTAAAATGACGATAGTTAAATCCTACCCCGTGGTAATTCAACTGACGTGACCAGTCCCTTCTGCCGGTAGGATCACCGGTATTGAATTCCCAGATACTCTCTGCCGGTTTCTCGCTCCGGTCGTTACTGATAAACGGTTTGTAAACCTCTTCGAGGCTGAATGCCCCTGATCCAATGACATCGTCCAGCATCTTTTCTGATTCCGCGTAGTCCCCCATCACAAAATAGATCTTTGCCAGCAGCGATTGAGCGACATATTTATTGGCGCGCCCGCATTTATAGATGGACGTGGCGCTCCATCCAGACCCGGTTATATCTTCCGGGAGACAGGTGATAGCCTCTTTCAGGTCCTGCACAATCTGGCTGTAGATATCTTCTACTGTTCCCCGCTTTAGATCGCTGACAGCAGAGTACGGCGCAGTGGTGTGTATGATGGCCGGTTTTTTTCTGTTTACCTCATTATAAGGATGGCACCATATACGAGCCAGAAAATAGTACGCGTAAGCGCGAATGAAGTAGAGTTCACCGATTTGCCTTTTGTAATTTTGAATGTAGTCGGGGCTTGTCTGACTCAGATTGAAAGGATTGCCTGCATTTTCCTTGTCAAATGCGATCCCTGCATTTGCCCCGTATATAGCAATATAAAGGGTGGACCACAGATCGGCCATCTGACCTGTCGTATTGTCGTCAAAACGGCGTTCGTACCAGATGGTATTGCAGTCGTCGAAAAGATCATTCGAGACTGCTGCCGTCTGACTGCATCCTGACATCATGTAGTCAAAAGAGGAAAAGTTTCCACGGGTACGGCCTTCCCAAAGAACCGAACGATAGCATTCTGAAACGAGCTGATCCAGCGTTAAGGTTGACGTCCAGGGTTTTTCCTGAGGCCTGGGGTTTTCAAAGAAACCATCGTCGCAGGAGGATAAAACAAGGGAAAGAGCGGCAAACAGTAGAATTATGCATCTATTTTTCATGGTAGTATTTTTTTGTAGTCGATGTTACGTAAATGTCTTGATCCTGTCTTTTTAAAAACAGTGTGCCTGTTTCATCACTAATTCATCGTTTTAAATGAAACGCCGAAATTTATCGTGCGGGGAACGGGCACGATGTTTAACGATTCGGGGTCAAATCCTGAGTAGTTGGTGATGACGAAAAGATTACTTCCTCCCACATAGACCCGAAGGTTATCTATTTTTGCTTTTGATGTCATTTTTTTTGGAAATGTGTATCCAAGCTGCAGATTCCTTAAGCGAATATAATCTCCACGCTGCAAAACAAAACTGGTATTTTCGATCGTCATCGTATTTCCTCCGGCTGAGGCGTTTCCCTGGAGGTCAAACTGCACCTTATCGTTCTGCGCAATCCGGCCAAAGCGTTTGTTGTCGCCGGGTTTTTGCCAGTAATTGCCAATCAGTTCCCTGCCGATGTTCTCCACGTCCATGGATACTTTGCCGGCTAGTTTATCGTCCATAATCCAGTTGCCTCCCGCGAAATTAAACTGAACATTGAGATCAAAGCCTTTGTATGAGAAGTTGTTAATAAAGCCTCCATACCATTTTGGCTGTGGTGTTTTACCGGACTGGACAAACTTATTATTGCCAGGGTTTGTGCCGATCATCGGAATTTGTTTTCCGGTTGACACGGTGATATACTCACTGTCCCATTTATTTTTATCCAGCTCTTCTTCCATGTAAATCCCTTTTTCGGTATCGAGATGCGAATATTCCGGCAAGTAGTAAGTGTTCAGGGATTCGCCTTCCTTTCTGATATAGATATTGTCCTGAACAGCGCCTTTCCCTTTTTCCTGATCATTTAGTTTGATGATTTCATTCTTAGTTGTACTGATATTGAAGTCGGTGGTCCATCTGAATCCGTCTTTGGTATGAAGGTTAACGGACGAAATTGTGAACTCGGCTCCCTTATTGCGTAAGTCGCCCACGTTTTTCCAGTTGTACGCGTAGTGGTATCCCATGGAAGGAGGAACCTGGCATCGCATAATCAGGTCTTTGATTTCCTGGTAATAGACAGCAAACGAACCATTAATCCGGTCATTCAGAATCCCAAAATCAAATCCGACATCATAGGACGAAGTTGTTTCCCACTTTAAGTCCGAGCTGCCCGACGGACCCCAGTTTTGGCTGGAGGTAATGGTCGAACCGGCCCAATGCCTGTCATCTAATATGCTCCATGACATAATCAGCATATCCGACGTCATGTTGGTATTCCCGGTGGTCCCGTAACTTCCTCTTAATTTTAAAAGACTTAGCCATTTAATGTGTTCCATGAAGTTTTCTTCGCTCACGACCCATCCTAACCCGGCGGCTGCAAAAGGCGCCCAGCGATTGTCTTTGCTCAAGGCTGAGTGACCGTCATAGCGAACACTTCCGTTAAAGATGTATTTTCCTTTGTAGGCATAATTGCCTCTTAAGAAGAACCCGGCCATGGATAGATCATTTCCCCGGTGGCCGTTTGCGGTCATGGCCAGTGACTTATCGGGATTAATTAGCTCGGGATAGGCCGTGGCCACGTTTAATCCCCCTGCTGATCGGTAATAACTGTAATTTTTCGTTGCTTCACCGCCGGCAGTAACATTCAGACTATGCTTTTCGGCGAGCACACGGGTGTAATTAACGGTTCCGTTCCAGGTGAATACAGCCCGGTTTACGGTTTTCTCCTGCGCTTCGCTGAGGTTATTTGGAGACAGTAAACCCGATCTCCAGTAGGAACTGTTTGTATAAGTGACATCAGCACCGGCTTCCCCCCTGAGGGTTAACCCTTCCAGCGGAAGACTGATTTGCAGGTAGGTATTGGCAAGGGTCCGGAAATCACCGGTGTTATTGCGAATGAGCTTTGGATCGTGGTAAGCTGCGGCATTGAATCCGCTTTCAGGGAACCAATACCCGGAAGCGCTGTTTTCATCATAAAGTTTAAAAAAAGGAGGCATTGCGAGCCATTGGTCCCAACCTCCGGCCAATTTGCCAGCACCGGTACGAACACCATTTGAATTCATGTACATCAGGTTCGCATTCGCTCCAAATTCACAAAACTCAACAGGTTTAAAGTTGATGCTGAACCGGGCGGTCAGACGCTTAAAATCGTTATGGCGCAATACCCCTTCTTCGTCGCGATAGCTCAGAGAAAACAGCATTCCTCCCGTTTCGAAGCCTTTGTTTGCAGACAAACCAAACTGATGAAACTGTGCCGTTTGTGCCATGGCCGAAAGATGATCGGTATTTGTATTCAGAGCCATTTCCCGGGTGAAGCCAGGGTCGTTCGGAAACTGCTGGCCAAAATAGGAAGGCTGGAACTCAGTTCCGCCTGTGTTTCGCATGGCTTCGTCACGAATAGCGATATACTCCTTGTTGTTTGTAAACATTGAACTTTGGCTAAAAGGCAGTTCAGAAATACCTCCGTCATAGTTTACAGAAAGGTCTGTCGTTGACTTCCTGCTCTGTTTTGTCGTAATAATGATTACACCTCCTGACGCTCTGTTGCCATAGATCGCTGTGGCCGAAGCATCTTTCAAAACCTCTATCGAAGCGATATCGTTGGGGTTAAGCATGGAAAGCGGGGATGCGGTTCTTACTCCATTCACGGACAGCGCGTCAGAAGCCGTGTAAATGGGTACCCCATCCACGATCCAAAGCGGGTCTGAACTCAGGCTGATCGACTTCAACCCGCGAATGCTGACTTTATTCTCAGCGCCGGGAGTACCACCACTGGTATTGGTCACATTCAGCCCGGCCGCCATCCCCTGAAGCGATTGGGTGATTGATGTTGTTGGCCGCTTACTGAGTTCACTCCCTCCGATTTTGGTGATGGACCCAATTATTTCGCGGCGTTTTGCCGTGCCATAGCCCACTGCGACCACTTCATCAATGCCAATCGTTTCTTCCTCCATTGCCACCGTGAGAGTTGTTCTTCCTCCGACAGCAACTTCCTGCGTTTTCATCCCTACGAACGAGAAAACCAACGTCGCATTTTTCGGCGTATTTGACAAGAAATAGTGACCGTCCACATCCGTAACCGTTCCTTGTGCAGTGCTTTTAATCACGACACTCACTCCCGGGAGCGGAGCGCCGGAAGAGTCGGTAACCCGGCCGGAAACAGAAATGGGTTGTTGCGTTAATACGGATCCTTCACTGTTCTTTGTCAAGGCGATCAGCCGGCCGTCAATTTTCCAGGAGATATCTGTACCTTTAAAAACATCTTCCAAAATTTCAGATACCGGTTTATTGGTGGCTTCCACATCGATTATCCTTTTGACATCAACTGTCAACGCGCTGTACATGAAATAGTAATCGCTCTGGTCTTCGATCAGTTGAATGACGCCTTCGACACTGATGTTTTTCTGATTGATGCTTAACCGCTGGTTTTGCGAGAACGAATCTGTTGCAAAGGATTGCAACAGGCTAAGCAAACAGATCGAAAGAGTTAATCTCATAATACATACTAATTTACGAGTCCATACCCATAAGAGTATGGAAATCATTGAACAATTGTTTTTTTTCGCTTCGCGCAGATTGCGCCCGCTCGACAAAATCTCAAACAAGTTTGGATTTTGTTCTCTCTTAATCGCAAATTTCATAATTTTGTAATGATTTGAATTGATGATTCAGATTATTGATGCCTTTGGCTGACTGGAAATTAGTAAAGGCATGAATTTCAGAAAGGGAGATGGTGACATCTCCTTTTTTTGATCAGGTCGTGTGCATAGGCATATCTTTTAGTCGGGATTTGCGTCGTCATAGTGTCCAACTACAAGTTTGGCCGTTCCGTCGTCTGTCTTGAAAACGGAATAGTGAAATGGAGTTGAAAATTTCAGAAGATCGACAATCTGATCCAGGTTTTCATTTTTAATGGTCGCTGTGAACGGAAAATCTGAAGCTTTCGGATCATTGATCTCTACCGTGATGTTGTACCACCTTCCCAGTTTTTTCAATACTTCGGCCAGCGGATCATCCCGAAACATCAGGGTTCCGCCGATCCATGAAGTATATTTTGTCACCTCAACATCGCTGATCCTGAATTCCGGGTCACCTTTTTTATAAGTCGCCAGTTGTCCGGGGACCACATCTACAAATTGATTATCAGGGTTGTATTTTCCTTTAAACAAGCCGACCTTTCCGGTCTTCAGAATAACCTTGATATGATCTTCATCGCTGTAATTCGTCACGTTAAAGCTGGTTCCGGCAACCTTCAATCCGACTTCTCCCAGATTTAAAATGAAAGGCTGGGAGGGATCTTTGGCCACTTCAAAAAAAGCTTCACCTGTCACTTCCACGTTCCTGGTTTTTTCTCCGGAAAAATTTGCCGGGTATTTAATGGTGCTTCCCGACATGAGCCAGACAGCCGTTCCGTCGGGCAACGTCATCTTCCTGACCTTTTCGTTCGACAACGATTCCCGGAGGTAGACCACCGGTGTACCGGCTTTCCGCGGGTTCAGGATCATGAAATACATCGACGGAATGACAAGGCCGAGTATAAAAATGGCTGCCGCATTCCTAAACCGGATCAGGAACCGCTTTTTGTTCCCGACCTGTTTTTCTTTCATTCTTGCCTCAATTCTCGAGAACAGTGTAGACGAATCGATATTCTTTATGGTCTCAAATTCATTGGATAACCATCGATTATTCGACAGCATTTCGTATTCCAGATTGCCTTTTTCGCTGTTCAGCCAAAGGAAAAGGCACTTTAATTCCTGGTCGGTGATGTTGCCGCTGAAGAATTTTTGCAGGAGTTGTATGGGACTGCCGGTTTCCATAAATGGGTTTTAAAGTCATCAGTAAATACACATGAACTTCAAAAAACTGCCATTCGTTTTTGAACTATTTTCATTTACATTAGTCGTTTCTCTTGCTCGGCAAAGCCTCAAACTGCGTTTGGTCTTTGCGCTCGCTTAATCGAAACGTTTTGAAAAGTGAATAAATCTTATAAAAAGAGGATGCTGATCAGGAGAAGGCCGTATTTTTTGATCTCTTCCCTGACGTATTTATTTGCCATAAGTAACTGGTGATCAACAGTAATCACCGAAATGCCCAGTTTCGTGGCAATTTCCTGCCTGGAAAGTCCCTCCGCTTTTTGCAGGAGGAAAATCTCTTTTCGTTTGGG
>CAZOYZ010000281.1:0-3485 GCA_964584045.1 uncultured Prolixibacteraceae bacterium
CTGGCCGACTGGGGGATGGATATACTCCATTGCGGAAGTTCGGTGGGATCAGGAGGCCTTGCCATGCTGGAAAAAGACTCGTTGTACAGGTTGGGATCAACCGACACTTATGAATATCAGAAAATTGCAGAAGGACCGGTGCGTTCAGTATTTGATCTGAAATATGCCGGATGGCAGGTGGCAGACGAAAATCTGTCGGCCGTGGAGCGAATCAGCATTTATCCGGGAAAGTATTGGTTCCAATCGGATGTGACCGTTTCCGGATTTACCGGGAACAAGCAAATCGTGACCGGAATCGTGACCAGCATGCTGAAAAATGAACCTCACCACTTTATGGCAAACGACGAATATGATGTGATCGCCACACTCGACCGGCAGTCCCTGAATAACGATACGCTGGGGATGGCTGTGATGCTGAAGGCTGACGAGGAAACAAAGGTCGCACGTGCAACCAATATCAACTATTTCAATCTTGGTTACCGGACAGTACCTGAAAAAAACTTCAGCCAGGTGATCTCTGAAACCTATTATATCGCACAGCAAGCTGAAAATGATGTGCCGGCCCGTCATTATTTCTTCGCCGTTTGGGGATTGGAGAACCCAAAATGGAGTCAGATGGATTATTTTAAACAATATGCGGCGGAGGAAGCTGAAAAATTGAGTAATCCGGTTCTGATCACAATACGTTAATTCGGGTAAAATACAGCGAAAAAAGCCGCTTGTGCGGCTTTTTTGTTTTCATGTCTTTTCTATCTTTATGCCGGAATCTAAAATATGCTCACATGGCGTTAAACTACATCTGGGTTTTTTTCTTTCTGATCGCCTTTGTGGTCGGGTTAATTAAGCTGATCTTTTTGGGTGACGCCGAAATTTTTCCTGCCATGATGAATTCAACCTTTGAAATGGCCAAAAGCGGTTTTGAAATTTCATTGGGATTGACCGGTGTATTAACATTATGGATGGGAATCATGAAAATCGGAGAAGAAGGAGGGGTTGTCAAGATCTTTTCAAGGTTGATCGGCCCCCTGTTCGGCAAGCTTTTCCCTGAATTGGGCAAAGATCACCCGGCTCATGGTTCCATTATCATGAATATCGCGGCCAACATGCTGAATCTGGATAATGCGGCAACGCCAATGGGACTAAAAGCCATGCGGGAAATGCAGGAGACCAATCCCGATAAAGACGTGGCCACCAATGCCCAGATCATGTTTTTGGTTTTAAATACCTCCGGATTGACGATCTTACCAATCAGCATCATGGTATACCGTGCGCAGTTGGGCGCTGCGAATCCAAGTGATGTGTTTATCCCGATTTTGCTGGCTACTTTTTTTTCAACCCTGGCGGGGCTCGTGTCGGTGGCGTGGTACCAGAAAATCAACCTTCTGGACAGGATCATACTCGCTTATGTGGGAGGATTAGCAGCAGTGATCGCAGGAATTATTTTTTATTTCTCAACGCTGGAAAAAGATCAGATCACTGCTGTTTCCAATATCGCCAGTAACCTGATCCTTTTTTTGGTCATTGTTTCTTTTATTGCACTGGCCTTACGAAAGAAGATCAATATTTATGAGGCCTTTATTGAAGGAGCGAAAGATGGTTTCAAAACTGCTGTCATGATCATTCCTTATCTCATCGCTATTTTGGTGGCTATCGGCGTATTCCGGACTTCGGGGGCCATGGAATGGTTGATCGATGGGATTGCCTGGTGTTTCGCCCAAACCGGCATTAACACCGATTTTGTAGACGCGTTACCGACCGCCCTGATGAAACCGCTTAGCGGTAGCGGGGCACGCGGGATGATGGTTGACGCCTTAAAAACATTTGGGGCCGATTCGTTTGTAGGCCGGATTGCAAGTATCGTTCAGGGGTCGACCGACACCACTTTTTATATTTTAGCTGTCTATTTTGGGTCGGTAGGTATCAGGAAAACGAAGTACGCTTTGACCTGCGGACTCATCGCTGACTTTTTTGGAATAACGGCAGCGATCCTGATGGGTTATTTGTTCTTTTATTAAGCGTCAGTTACCGGATTTTGGTGATTTGGCGAGATGATCAGATATGCGTAATGCTTTTTTTCACCGTCCATAATACTGGTTACATTCCTGACATCGGCCGGGTACGATGAAATCGATCCTTTCCTCGGCTGGATGAACGTGATCAGGTCAGTGTCCTTGAAATTTCCGCTGATCCTCGACATTTCCGTAAAGACATCGGCCACCTGAAATTCGAAATTTCCCTTGATTTTTAAATAATCGACGGCGTATCGGATCGCATCCACCGTTTTGCGGTCACTGTAAAATAGACAGGGAATATTCAGATTTTTCGCAAGCAGGGATATCTTTCTGAGCCAGTTCTGAAAACCGTATTCCTTATCCGAATGCGGAGGACAGATGATCTGTACGGAAGAATGCTGGTAAATGGGGTATGCCGGTTTGTAAAAGAATAATAATTGATTGGTCGAATTCATCAAATGCTGCATCAGGTTTCCAAAGATGACATCCGAAAACCTTGATTTTGGCGAAGTCCCCAAAACAAGATCGGTTGCGGCGACTTCGGTAATGACCCGTCTGATCCCGCTGGCTACATTCTGATCAAGGGTGGCAATAATCTCGATTTCCCGCTCTGTTTCGGCCCCGCGCTTGATCAGCCTTTCCAGTTTCTGACGCGTCTCGCCCAGCTTTTGTTTCGCCTGCTGATTATCGTTGACAACCGTAAGCACGTACACCGGAATATTGATCTTTGGTTCGGAAATATTGAGTGCAAAGTCGGTTAAGTAGTTCATTGTTGCCGGATTCGATATGGTTACCAGTACCCGGTCAAATTCCGATTCGGGCAATACCACGATCTCTGTTGATTTCTGAATAGCTAGTTTTCTGGCAGCATTTTCTGTGATCAGGCTCGATATAATGCAGGATATCAGGATCAAAACGATGGTTCCGTTCAAAATATGAAGATCAAGAATCCCCATTTCATACCCAACAGTAATCACAGCAAGCGTGGCGACTGCATGGGCTGAACTTAATCCGAAGATGACTTGTTTCTGCGGAGACGAGTAGTGAAGAAGACGGGCGGTAAAGAAAGCGGCCAGCCATTTACCTGAGAATGCAACAATAGTGAGTACCAGTGCGATCCAGAGTATTTTTGGTCCGCTGAAAACTGCCTTCAAATCAATGATCATGCCAACTGAGATTAAAAAGACTGGTATAAAAAGGGCATTTCCGACGAACTCGATCTTGTTCATCAGGGGTGACGTTTTTGGGATCAGTCTGTTGAGTACCAGGCCTGATGTGAAAGCGCCGATGATTGGTTCAAGACCAGCAAGTTCAGCAATAAATGCGGAGAAGAAGACAATGGCAAGCACGAAGATGTAATGAGAATAACGTTCATTTTCGATTTTCTTTAGTACCCACTTTGCCACGACGGGGATGATCCTGAACATGAAGATGAAAAACAGGGAGAAGGATACCCCCATTTGGACCCACATT
>CAZOYZ010000281.1:3585-5090 GCA_964584045.1 uncultured Prolixibacteraceae bacterium
GCAAAAGTCAATGAACCAAACAGGATACTTTTGTTTTTGTTGCTGTTGAATTCATCCGGATCAAGATCAAGACCAGCCAGGAACATAATGTACAGCAGACCAATGGTCGAGAACAAAATTACGGCCTCGTCTCTCGCGATCAGATTAAATCCCTGCGGACCGATGATCACACCGGAAATGATCAACACAATAATCCCAGGCACGCGGATTCTTCTTAGCAGGAAAGGAGCCAGCAGGATAATGATCAGAATGACCGTAAAACTGAGTACGGAATTATGAAACGGTAAAGTAAATTCTTTAATAAAACGGTCCAAAACAGCTTCCATAACTTCATTTTACGTTAATTCCTATAACTTTGTCATTCCCTCGTTTTCAACCGATCCGGCTATCCCCGGGCCTTTAAAACTGATCTACCGCATGCTTTAATTTTATCAGTTTGGTCAGCAAATTTTCGAGCAAATCAAGACGGAGCATATTGGCGCCGTCCGATTTGGCAACAGCCGGATTGGGATGGGTTTCGACAAAGATACCGTCGGCTCCGGCGGCAATGCCCGCCCGGGCTATCGTTTCGATCAAATCGGGTCTTCCTCCGGTTATACCACTGCTTTGATTTGGCTGCTGAAGCGAATGCGTAATATCGAGAATAACCGGACAATTATTTTTTTTCATCTCGGGTATTCCCCGGAAATCCACAACCAAATCCTGATACCCAAAAGTTGTCCCTCTTTCTGTGATCATCACCTTGTCGTTCCCGCTTTCCCGTATTTTGGCCACCGCGAATTGCATGGAATCGGGCGATAGAAACTGGCCTTTCTTGACGTTGATCACTTTTCCTGTTGCCGCTGCCGCCAAAAGGATATCCGTTTGGCGGCATAAAAAAGCAGGGATCTGGAGGACATCCACGTATTCGGCTGCCAGTTCTGCCTCGGCGGAAGAATGAATATCCGTCACTGTAGGAACATTGAACTTTTCACCTGCTTTTTGCAAGATCTTCAGTGCTTTCTTATCGCCGATTCCTGAAAATGAGTCCAGTCTGGACCGGTTTGCCTTCCGGTAGGAACCCTTAAAGATGAACGGTATTTCTAAGCGATCGCATATTTCGCTGACTTGCCCGGCAATATCAAAAGCCATTTCCTCGCCCTCTATGACACACGGACCGGCAAGCAGAATGAAATTTTGCCCTTCGTACTTTAATGTTGGAACCATTTTTTTTTGCGAAGATACAAAAAGCATTTTAAGAGGCAAGGTGACGGAAATCTCAGACAAAATTTACCGTTCTTTTAATCAGTTCCCCGAAAGTGGCCGGTATGACAGGCGCCAGTACTAAGACTTTGTTAAGTTTTGGAGTACAAATCATTAAATATTACCCTGAAAATGTTATTTTCTCCCGGGTGGTAAACTAATGCTGTTTATTCTTCGTTATATAGGCACGATTGTATGATCGAAAGAATAATTGATTCGTGACAATTGAATGATCGAAGTTGATACGGAAAAATTATTCCGGT
>CAZOYZ010000281.1:5190-7143 GCA_964584045.1 uncultured Prolixibacteraceae bacterium
CCACTTTAATGGATCAGGGAACAACATTTAATATAAAAATTCTCAACAATGGATGTCAGAAAAATATTGATCATTGAAGATGATGTATTGTTGTCAAAGACACTGAAAAATGTACTAACGGCTTACGGATATGATGCATTGATCGCGAATTCAGGGGCCGAAGGAATACAGAAAGCATATGAGTTTTCTCCCGATCTGATCTTATGTGATATCAATATGAGTCCGATCGACGGGTATCAGGTTTTTAATATTCTGGAGGACAGCTCAGTGACCAATAAAATTCCGTTTATCTACATCACCGGTAAATCGGATCTGGAAGACATCCGGCTTGGAATGGAACTGGGAGCCGATGATTATATCGTAAAGCCATTCAGTAATGAGGAATTACTTAAATCGATCAAAGTGCGGCTGGCGAAGTATGAAAAGCTGGTCAATATTGGCAAGAGCGACTATCAGGCGTTGGTGGAACTTTCTCCTGACGGTATTTTCATATTCGACGGCGAAACCATTTATGAAGGGAATAACGCATTTTTCGCAACAACAGGATTTTCCCCGGACGATCTGAAACGGATCGCATTTGAAGATATTGTCGATGAAAAATCATATGTTTCCATTCAGTCGAAGGTTTTAAAATGTGCGAAGGGATTGATGAAAAGTTTTGATGAGCAGATCAACATCATTACGGCAGATGAGAAGACGATTTCACGCAAGTTATATGTGACCGCCAGCCAGAAATTCCGGGGATTCACCCTGCTGATCGGCCTGTTAGAATCGGTAGAGGTTAATCAGTTTGAATATGACCGGCTTGTGACTATTCTTTCTGAAGAAAAAGTGGATATCACCGGGAAGCTGGCTACCAAACTCCAGCGGGCTTTTGAGTTTCCCGCACTTAAGTCTGTTACGTCCGAGAGGGCGACGATTGCGACCAGTATTTTTTCAAAACGCGAGCAGGAAGTGTTAAGGTTGTCATGCCAGGGCCTTCCCATCAAAATAATTGCCGACGAATTATGTATTTCGGACAGAACCGTCGAAAAACACCGCGCAAGTCTGATGGAAAAGACCGGCTCAAAAAATATAGTAGAAGTGATTATTTATGCCTTAAAGAATGACTTGATCGAATTATGAAAGTCGTAAGTCGTAAGTCATGGGAGTAATGAAAGTCATCGTAGCGGGAAGTAAATAATCAATAATAAATTTCAGGGCGCTAGCCTGACGGTCGTCCACTGTCCGTTTTCAAAAACATACCGGATACGGTCGTGCAGACGATTCGTCCGGCCCTGCCAGAACTCGATCTCGGTGGGTACAACAAGATAACCACCCCAATGGTCTGGCTTCTTAATTTCCTGATCCTTAAATAATCTCTGAAAATACCGGAAACGTTGCTCGAGCGTTTCCCTGTCTTTTATTTCGTTACTTTGTTCAGAGGCCCAGGCTCCAAGCTGGCTTTCCCTCGGACGGGAAAGAAAATAACTGGCTGACTGCTCCGTGGCGAGTTTCTGAATGACTCCCCTTACCCGGACCTGACGTTCCGGTTTGGGCCAAAAAAAATTAAGCGCAACATGATTATTTTTACTGATCTGCCGGCCCTTCGCGCTGTTGTAATTCGTAAAAAAAATAAATCCGTCACTGTTGAATTCCTTTAACAGGACGATACGTGTATCGGGACGCCCTTCTTCGCAAGTGGCCAACGTCATGGCTGTCGCTTCCTCCTGCTTGCTTTCAATAGCATGGTTCAGCCAGACCCGGAAAAGATCGTGGGGGTCAGGCGTCAGATCTTTCTCTTCAAGACGGAATTGCCGGTAGTTCTTTCGTATATCCCTAAGCATTAATAATTTATTTAGAATTTAATCCAAATCAACAAAAACAAGAAAATCTCTTTTTTTGTTAGAGCGGTATAACCAATACAATTCTTACCATGAAAAGTTTAGTATCAATGATGCTTTTATTTGCGGC
>CAZOYZ010000282.1:0-7140 GCA_964584045.1 uncultured Prolixibacteraceae bacterium
AGCAACAAAAAACGGTCTCGGGCAAAGTAACCGACTCTTCCGGATCCCCCCTTCCAGGAGTGTCTGTATTGATCAAGAGTACTAACTTAGGGATCATTACCGATGTTGACGGGAATTATACACTTTCCAATGTTCCCTCCGACGGAGTACTGGTATTTTCGTTTGTCGGGATGAGAAGTCAGGAAACCGCGGTCAATGGGCGGGGAGTGATTAATATCCGGATGGAGGAAGAGACCATTGGACTGGAAGAGGTGGTTGCCATCGGGTATGGAACCCAAAAGAAGACCAATCTTACGGGCTCGGTAGTGTCTGTTGGAAACGTTGAACTAACCAAACGTCCGACGCCGAACGTTCAAAACCTGCTGCAGGGGAAAATCGCAGGGTTGCAGATTACGCAAAGCGGAGGGACTCCGGGAGCTGATGCCGGCACCATGCGGATCAGAGGAGTCGGCACATTCAGCGGCACGGGCAGTAACCCGCTTATTCTGATTGATGGGATCGAAGGGGACATCACCGACCTGGATCCAAACAATGTCGAATCAATTTCAGTGCTGAAAGATGCCGCGTCTTCGGCGATATACGGGGCACGGGCGGCAAACGGGGTCATTCTTGTGAATACAAAAAAGGGATCGATCCAGGATTTCGCGGTTGAATATCATGTGACTTTTGAAGCACAAAAAGCGACCAGGCTGCCGGAACTCTTGACGAATTCGGCCGATTATATGCAATTCTGGAATGAAGCCAATGAAAGGTCCGGTAAGCAGAAATATTTTACCCAGGCAGAGATCGATGCCTTCAGGAACAACCCCGACGACCCCGTTCATTATCCCAATTTTGACTGGGTGGATTATGTGTTTAAAACCGCATTTACCCATAACCATCATTTAAGTGTCAGCGGGGGAAACGAGAAAACAACGTTTAACATGGCTGTCGGCTACCTGGACCAGGGAGGAATCGTTGAATTGTATGATTTTAAACGGTATAACTTCCTGCTTTCGGTGGATACCAAAGTAACCCGGTGGCTGACGCTGGGCGGAAATGTGCAGGGGGTGAAAAAAGATATTACGCAGGATGTCCAGGGAACTCATAACGAAGCTTATTTCGTCATGCATGCCTACGGACCAGGTCCTAACTACACACCGACGATGACATTACCTGACGGCTCTACAGGATACGTGGCACGGTACAGTTCATCCATTGCGGAATGGACGGTAAGAAATCCCGCCGCTATCATCGCCCAGGGATCAAATGTAACCAACAATTACACAGTGAGGCCACAGATCTATGCCGATGTAAAGCTGACAAAAAACCTGAACTGGTACACGAAGGGCGCGGTCGACTTCGATTACAATTTCCGGAAAAACCATGAACATGCCGTGAACTGTTATTATTTTAAGGATGGATCATACGCGCATAACGGTGCGGTATGGAACCTTGGGGTTCGTGACAATATGAGCACGGCGTTCCTGACTACGTTGTATTCGACCTTAAATTACAGGAAAATTTTCAATGACGTTCATAACCTTGGAGTATTAGCCGGCTATAACCAGGAATCCGCTTATTACAGATCACTGGGAGGATCAAGGACCTATTTCCCGACCGATAACATCAAAGAGCTTAACGGAGGTTCAGCGTTAGACCAATCCACTTCAGGTACTGCAACTGAATGGGCTATCCAATCGCTTTTTGGGCGCATTACTTACGATTATCAATCGAAATATCTCTTTGAAGCAAATGCCCGGTACGACGGGACTTCCCGGATTGCTCCCGACACCCGCTGGGGCTTTTTCCCCTCTTTGTCTGCAGGCTGGAGGATCTCGCAGGAGCCATTTATGAATAACATCGCCTGGCTGGATAATTTGAAATTGCGGGGGTCATGGGGTAAATTGGGAAATCAGAACGTGGGGACATATCCGTACCAGGACGTGCTGTCAACGACCTCGTATCCTTTCGATGCATTGGAGTCCGGAGTCCGGCTCACCAGGCTGGTGGATAAAACATTAAAATGGGAAACGACCAGGATCGTCGACCTTGGGTTGGATGTCAGTTTAAAGGACGGATTGGTATCGCTCACTGCCGATTGGTATAACAAGTTCACCAGTGATATTCTTTACAGTATCCCTGTTCCCGCCAGTGTCGGGTTATCCGCACCAACAGTCAACGGCGGTGAAATGAAAAATACCGGCTGGGACTTTGAACTGGGTCACAGTCATCGCATAGGCAAAGTCAAATACAGCATCGACCTGAATTTGTCGACCTATAAAAATGAAGTGGTAAAAATCTTAAGCCCCACTTACGGAACGAATATCATCAAAGAAGGTCTTCCTTACAACGCCTATTATTTGGTTGAATGGACCGGGATTTTCCAGAATCAGGCCGAAATTGACGAGGGGCCGGTGCATCCGTTTAATCCAAAACCCGGAGACCTGAAATACAAGGACCAATTGACGGTCGACACCAATGGAGACGGTACTCCCGATGCCGGTGACGGCGTGATCAACGCTGACGACCGCGTTGTCGTAGACGGCGCCTATCCTAAGTTCTACTATGGAGGGAGCATCAATATTATATGGAAGAACTTCGATGTCTCCGCATTTTTCCAGGGAATAAGCGGCGTCAAAAATTACTTTGGAGGAATGCACAAGGGATGGGGCTACGTGCCTTATGTACAGGGATCTGCACCAACCACCGACTTTGTTAAAAACAGATGGCAGGGAGAGGGGTCAACCAACAAATACCCGGCGATGTATGAGCAGTCTTATCAGCCTGTCAGCGGAACACACTCAACGTTCTGGTTGCATAATGCCTCCTATCTCCGCCTAAAAAATTTGCGGATCGGCTATACTCTGCCTTCCTATGTGGTGCAAAAATTCGGTTTGAAAAGTGCCCAGGTTTATTTTTCGGGAGATAACCTGTTTACGATCTCCGATTACCCGGGGGCAGATCCTGAACGATCGAGCTTAACCAGCAGTTACAGCGTATATCCGCAACTTACCACTTATGCTTTTGGAATTAAGATCAAGCTTTAAAATTTCTGCCATGAATAAATATCGTATTACTATAAGAAATTTCTTTGCCGGGATTTTGGCGATTTATCTCGCAGCATGCTCCGGTTTCCTTGACAAGAACCCTCTTGATCAGATCTCCAGCGAGGCCTTTTGGTCCAATGAGAAGGAAGCTGACATGGCTTTGACCGGAGTCTATTCCCGTCTTTTAGTCTACACGTTTAACCATAAAGATGCCGAGTTTGATATGATGGCAGGAGAGGTATGCGGGAATCAGGCACATGCGATTATCAATATTGCACAGGGAAACATCGAGGCGACATCGGGGGGTATCGTCAGCAGCATTTTTTCAAACTGCTATACCGGTATCAGTTCCTGCAATTTTTTCCTGGATAATATTGAAAAGACACCAGTTACTGCTGAAAAGTTAAGCCGATACAAGGGAGAAGCCAGTTTTTTAAGAGCGCTGTTTTACTTTACGCTTTCAGAACATTATGGAGGCGTGCCGCTTTACACCCACCCTGTTACGATCGAAGAAGCAAAGGTAAAGCAAAGTACAAAAGCTGAAGTCATCCAACAGGTCATCACTGACCTGGATTTTGCCATTGCGAATCTCCCTCATGTAAAGTACACGGACGGGCATGCCGTCAAGGGATCTGCGATGGCTCTCAAGGCCAAAGTATTGCTTCATAACCAGCAATGGCAGGAAGCAGCCGGTGTGGCGAACCAGATCATTCAGGATGGCCTGTTTGACCTTTACGGTAATTACCGGAATTTATTCCTTGCTGCCGGACAGACTGATAATCCGGAGATCATCTTTTCAACCCGGTATTTAAATCCCGATGTCAGCACGGATGTGGATATCAGGTGGTCCTGGCATGGAGTGGTCGAACCAAGGCAGGAGTTAGTGGATGCCTATGAATGTACGGACGGACAGACAATCAGTTCTTCTCCGTTGTATGTCCCTTCAAACTGGCGGCTAAACCGAGATCCCCGGTTATTGATGACGATCAAGGCCTTTGAAGACTCGGTGGTGAATTCTGCCGGACAGAAAATGGGGTTCAATTACAACGCAGTTTCAGGAACCGGATACAATCCTGTCAAATATTGCAATTGGGATGTTCTGCCGATCGATTACAGTACCAAAAGTGATCAGGACTGGATCCTGCTCAGGTATGCGGATGTGCTGCTCATGTATGCGGAAGCCAAAAATGAGGCGACCGGACCTGACGCGTCCGTTTATGAGGCTGTGAACCAGGTCAGGGCAAGGGTGGATATGCCTCCGGTCCCCGAAGGGCTGACAAAAGAGGAAATGAGGGAACGTATCAGGCACGAAAGAAGGGTTGAACTCGCTCTTGAAGGAGTAAGGTGGGGTGACGTCAAAAGATGGAAAACAGCCGAGGCTTACATCCCGACGCTTGTCGATCCGGGAGGAGTAAGGCGCGCCTTTAATCCGGCTAAACATTATTTGCTGCCTTTTCCACAGAGTGAAATGGATATCAACGACGCCCTGGAACAGAATCCCGGGTATTGATAATTTCCCTACCATTTTGCGCTCATAAGCTTTGAATACCAGGACCGTAAAGCCACATTTGGTGGTTTTATGGTCCAAATCTTTCGCTTTTGATGAAAAAATACCATTCCGAAAAAATGTAAATTTGATACGAACTATCTTTAAAATGATACCGATGATTAACCTGCCAAAGAACCTCAAACTTATTTTTTGTTTTTCAGTGCTGTTTGCCGGCGGTTGCCGGGTCGGCCATGCCCCGCTATCCGGTGATCAGAACGCGCTGCACCAATATAACGTAGTCTGGACCTCTCCGTCTCAGGATCATCACGGATCCATGCCCGCCGGGAACGGCGATATCGGGTTGAACGTCTGGGTGGAGAACAAGGGGGATATCTGTTTTTATATCGGAAAAACAGATTCGTGGGGCGATAACGGGCGTCTCTTAAAGGTGGGCAAAGTGAGGGTGAAATGTGATCCTGAAATCATTTTCCCCGGAGCAGATTTTAAACAGGAACTGGATCTTTATACCGGGACAGTGAAAATCAGTGCCTCCGGGACTATTGACGGGAAGAAGACAGACCTGAATTTTCAGGTGTGGGCAGACGCCAACAACCCGGTGATCCATGTGTCGCACGAAGGCACAGTGCCTTTGAAGATGAAGGCTTGTATCGAGCTGTGGAGAACCATTCCCGATACCCTCACTCAGCTTGAGGTAAGCGATTTGCTGAGAGACCAGCCCGACTCCATTCATCAGCCGGTCGTCGTGCAGCCCGACAGCGTGATCAAAACCAGTGCGCCCTTTATCGGATGGTTTCACCACAACCGCAAATCGGTGGGATTCGATCTGACCAATCAAATTCAGGAATTATCCGGCTGTTTCAAGAAAGATCCTCTTCTGCACCGGACGTTCGGGGCGATCATTACAGGGACAGGAACGACCAGGATCGATGATCAGACCCTGGAGACCGCTTCATCCAAAACAGGCCGGCTCAATGTTTATGTTCTCACCACGCATCCTTCCAAACCGGATGAATGGCTGGCGGCCATAAGCGATTTGCCGGACCGTATTGAACGCGTTCCTTTCAAAAAAAGAAAAGAGGCGCATGAAAAATGGTGGGCGGATTTCTGGAACAGGAGCTGGATCCATGCCACCGCTTCCGAAAATGATGCGACCGACAGCAGTGCCTTTGTAGTATCCCGGGCATATGCCCTGCAACGATTCGTGAATGCGTCAGCGGGGCGGGGAAATTACCCCATCAAATTTAACGGATCCATCTTTACGGTTCCGGCCGGAAAAGATACGGAGGGAGATGCGGACTACCGCAGGTGGGGACCGGGTTACTGGTGGCAAAATACGCGGTTACCGTATCTGAGCGCATGCACTGCCGGTGACTTTGACCTGATGCAACCTTTTTTCAGGATGTATGCCGAAGAGATCTACCGGGTTTGCAAATACAGGACGAACAAATACTTTGGGTTTGACGGTGTGTATTACCCGGAATGTATGACATTCTGGGGAGCCGTTTTTCTGCAGACATACGGATGGACTCCATGGAAGGAACGTGAAGATAAACTGCAGGAAAGCGGCTGGCACCGATGGGAATGGGTCTCCGGACCGGAGCTGGTATTCATGATGCTTGATTATTATGACTATACCGGGGATCAGGATTTTCTGAAAAGCAGGATCATTCCGGTGGCCAACGATGTGATCCGGTTTTTTGAAAACTACTACCAAACGGACGGATCAGGCAAACTGGTCATGCATCCGTCTATGGCCTGCGAAACATGGTGGAACTGCACCAACCCGATGCCTGAACTGGCAGGGCTTCACGGCATCACCAGGCGATTAATGGGGTTGTCCGGAGAATTGACGAGCGATCAGGATAAACAATACTGGAAAGCATTTCAGGCAAAACTCCCGGAAATCCCTTTACGGGAAACACCCTCGGGCAAAGCGCTTGCCCCTGCTGAAAAGTTTGAAGATAAGCGGAATGTGGAGAACCCGGAATTATACGCCGTGTTCCCGTTCAGACTTTACGGAACAGGAAATCCCGACCTGGACAATGCAAAAAATGCCCTTGAACACCGTTGGGATAAAGGCGACTTTGGATGGAGGCAGGATGACATTTTTATGGCTTACCTGGGATTAACCGCTCAGGCAAAGGAAAATCTGGTCGCAAGATCAAAAAATTTTGATAAAAATTCGCGTTTCCCGGCCTTTTGGGGCCCAAATTACGACTGGACTCCCGATCAGGATCACGGAGGTGTACTGATGAAAGCATTTCAGTCCATGGTATTACAGGCAGACCCCTACTCCGAAAAAATTTACCTGCTGCCTGCCTGGCCCAAAGACTGGAATGTCTCGTTTAAATTGCATGCTCCTCATCAGACGACGATCGAAGGTCGCATGAAAGACGGAAAAATTGAATGGTTAAAGGTGACACCCGAAAGCCGTCGCGACGACGTGGTCATTTTACCGCAGTAAAAGCCGTATATCTTGAAATTAGCGGAACAACAACATGGAACAGGAGCGCAAATCAATAAATACGGACAGAACACCCAGTTGCTTGCTGAAACTGGAACGCCTGTATAAAAGTTTAAGGCATGAAGAACCGGACCGGG
>CAZOYZ010000283.1:0-3045 GCA_964584045.1 uncultured Prolixibacteraceae bacterium
TCAGCGGTGAAAAGTGGGATACTTGTTGTGAAGGCGGAACCCAATGCCCAGCATCAGAAAATTAGGGTCCTGAAAATCTTTGAGCGTATACCCGATATGGATAAAGGAACTCCTGGTGACTTCAATTTTAAGGGCTACCAACTGGTAAAAAGCCTTGAGATCACCTCCCCGGTGCAGTACATTCACACCTAACCCTAAGCCCACCGTAAACCAGGGTTTCACGTATTCTGCCCGCCCGGAGACCCCTAACGCCACCTGCCTGCTCAGTGAAGGTTTGAAGAAATCCAGATCGGTGTGGTGGGCATTATCTTTTGTATACACATTGGCGCTGCCGTCATAGATCCCGTCAAGCGACACACCTGCGCGGAATTTATATCCCAGGTTGTACATCGGGGAAATGTTGAATCCCAGTACCGTATACGCATCGGGTGAAGCCACCTGTCCTTCCCCGTAAACGACACCTTTCCGGCGCCATGAACCGAAAAATACCACATCGTAGCTGATATGGCGGGGAAATTCAGGAATGGGGGAGTGGTATGACGGATTCCCATAAAAGCCCTTCCTGTTGAAGTTATACACCAGTCCCAGCTTTAACCCGGTGGTATTCAGACCCGCGTTGGGAAATTTGGTGTTGCCGTTGGAAAAGTGGGAGAGCGTAATTCCGCTGGTCAGATCAAACTGATGTGAAAGCATCCAGTTGAGATATAGATTCACGTTGAGATAAGCATTTACCTTCGATCCGATCATGATGTTGTACGAATTGTCTTCCTCGTCGTAAGTTTTCCATCCCGCCGACAGCCCGAAGTTCCATTCATAGTTCAATGACAACCGCGGATTAAACCGGCTTATCCTGGCGCCCTGGAACAGGTAAATTGCTGTCGGATTTCCCACCTGTTCTTTTTCTCCAAAAGCATAAAAGGCCAGCCCGATTCCCTGGTAGGTCTCCCCGTTAATCCGGCCGGCGTTGGTATGGGGATGAAATTGAAACGAATATTTCAGATGGGTGGAAAAAGAGCTGTTTATGGGCTCCCAGGTGCTGTTTTCTCCCCGGAGGAACGAATTTGTCGGGAAGATATACTCAGGCCGTATTTCCATGCCGACCCGGTGAAAAAGACGATGCGACGACAGGGGATCCGCCCCGGCAGAAAAACTTTTTTTGCCTGCAAAGGCCGGCAATGTACAGGCTGTCTTATTTTCTGCGTTATTTTCAGGTTTCCGCTCTTCAGCAAGGGCAATATCAGACAGGAGAAGTAATATTCCCAGAAGAGTCATTGTTTTCCACTCCTGTATTTTACTTCCTGTATGCCGATTCATTCCTGACTGTTTTTATTCTGACTGTCAGCCGGTTTCCTTTATGCTTTGACGGTGCCAACGAATACCTGGTGCTTAAAAAAGCAAAAATAAACGATAGTTTGCCAGATGAGTCCACGTAAGGGTTAATTTTTATTAATTTTCAAAATTGACCCGCAGCCAAAAGCATTCCCGAATGCAATGTTCATTCCTGGTTTACAGTTTCAGCAGTTCCGAAGAGCTGTTATTGATGATCCTGACACGATAATTTTCAGGTATTTTTACCGAGTACGTGATTTGTTTGTCCGTGCGTTCCCATTTTAATTCCACGGCATCGTCGTTTACCGGGAGAACCCCGCTGCATTCTGCCAGATCAATATCTGTAAAGCGGATGGTGATCTCCTTGTTCAGGTAATCGATGTTGGCGATCCCCAGCACATCGCGGTAGAGGACGTGGCCAAGATAGGAGGCAAAGCCGTGGTTGCAACTGGCATGAGCGCTCATGTTCTCCCATAAGGTACCGGTTTGCCGGGCCATGTTGTAGAAATAGTCCTGGATTTCCGACAGCATTTGGTTTTGTAACCCGTACCGCGAAAGGATATCCATTCGCAGGTAGTTTCCAATGAACGCGTTGGCCCGGAATACATCCGGATAAGTTACCTTGTCGTCCCGGTTGGGGCCGAATTCGGTGGTGAGTCTCTTCCACAGGTCAGGATGGGTTTCGGGAGTGGCGATGCTGAAGAAAAATGCGTAATACTGGCACACTTCGGTGGTATTGGAAGTGACCTGAAGCCGGCCATCCGGGTTTCTGATCGCATTGTCGACAAAGAACGTACCGTTGAACGACTGTTTCAGGATCGTTTGCCGGATGCGTTCTGCTTTTTCTTCCCAGCTTTTCTGTTTGTAAAGGCGGGCCGCTTTTTGCAGTGCCGCGGCATAGAGCATGTTGGTCGGGTAGTTGACGTCCTGAACGAGGCTGTTTGCCTGTGACCATTCCACGAAGATCCAGCTGTCCAGCTTTTCGAGGAGGCCGTCTTCGTTTTCAAACTGCTCAAAATAGGCGAGCAGTTTTTCGACGCGCGGTTCCAGCCGGGCTACCAGGGCCGGATCGCCCCCGCGAAGGGCATAATCATCGATCTGGATAATCATCCACATCGCCCAGTTGGGGATAAAGACCTGGTCATAATGATCGGCCGGATAACACATCGGGACCATTCCTGCGGGCAGACAGGCAAAACTGTCGGGCAGGGCATAGTTTTCGTAAAAATTGCGGGCCACAGCCGATTTCCCGGTAAAGTCTTTCTCCATAATGGCCGAAAAGTAGCTGTCACACAGCCAGCCGGCCCGTTCGCGCGACGGACAGTCCATGAAAATATCAACCGCATTTTGATGGTACGTCCTTTGGGCAGCTTTATAAATCTCGTCAAGCTTGAAATTGCTGCTCCTGAAACCGGCTTTTTTGTTTTCGGGATACGCGTATTCGCGCAGGTAAATGTCGTGAAGCTGGCATGAGCCTTTCAGGGCGATTATTTTCAGGAATTTAAACGTGTACGATTCGAACGTCTCGAGGCTGTACCGGCCCGGTTGGAGTTCGTAGACGACCTGGTTGTTCACGTCGGCCATCCGCTTTTTGGGGTTGACATCGCCGTCTGTCAGCATTTCATCGAAACAGAACACCACGGTCGAAGGTTCATCACAGCTTATTTGGCTGCCAATGAAGCCGGAAAGGTTGTTCCCGAAATCAAGCGTGACGAA
>CAZOYZ010000283.1:3145-7125 GCA_964584045.1 uncultured Prolixibacteraceae bacterium
TTTTGATCTGTTGTTCTGCCGGAGGCGCAGCGTTCAGCCACTGGTCGAACCCTTCGCTGAGCCGGTAGTATTCGGTGAAGGGGCGTTGAAAGCTGTACCGTTCCGCTTTTTGGAGACGGCTTTTCAGTTCAACGGCCCTGAATTCGTTTTCTGTGCCGGTGGCCAGGACAACCTGGCCATTTGACACGACCTCGGCCTGGAGAAAAGAAGGCTGATCCAGGGTATAAAAGCTGTTTACATGATATCCTGCCACTTCAACGGCAATGACGTTTTCCCCGTTTTTGACCTTTGGTCCGAGATCGTATTCATCGACCCTGAAATAGCCGTGTGCTGCACGTGCCGGGCCATATCCCAGGAACTCACCGTTCAGGAAAACCCGGTAAAGGGTCGATGCCGTTATTTTTAACCGGTAGTCCTGATCCGTTTCAGCGTGGAAATCACCCTGGAATCCAAGGGTGAGGTTCATTTCCTTTTCGCGTCCCTCTGCCCAAACCGGCAGGGCTTTTTTGATCAGTTCACCGTTACAGTCCCTGGGGGAAGGCTGATGCGTGCAGGAAAACAAGCCTGCCATGAATTGGGCCAAAAGAAGAATGCAGAGTGATTTTACGGTCATGGTATGATTTTTCGCCTAAAGATAATCAAGATTTAGATTCTTCGGCGGGGAATTTAGACCTTGACCTCAGTGGGGCAGTACTTTTTCATCATTGTTTGGAATCACTATTGTCCGACTAAAATGAAATTTGAGCCAGCTTCTTTTGTAACTCCATGATAGTCAATTATTTTTGATTTTGTTTTTGTCAGTTTTCAAAGTGACCCCCTGCTAAAAGCTTAGACGAAGCTGACTTTCAGTACCAGGAGACCCTGTTAGAGTTGTATATTCCCGCTAGGTGCTCCGCAACAACTCCAACACATCAACCAGGCTGATCGGGTGAATACATACCAGGGAAGGCACCACCAAAAACGCTTTTTTTGTTTGCGACTGGATCTCTATCACTAATTCGCGCAACCGTTCCTGTATCATCTTGCAAATGCTGGTGATATATTTTGTTTGCTCTGAAACCTTTTCGAAAACTTCTTCTGTTTTTGCTAATTCTCTTTCTAAATCAGCAACAATTTGATAACATAATCACTTTAATTCATCCCAAGCTCAACCCATTTTCATCATCCTCATAAATGCATCAACTCTCAATATCAATATGTGTTCATAATGTAGTGATTATCTGGTTTCATGTTTGTCAATTTAAACACATTACTCCATATTCAGGGGAAATAAATTATTTATCAATGAGTAAATCGATGTCCTTTAAATCCATACCAGGCCACAAATATATGACAGGCAATGATCACGAAAAAGGAATACTGGATTCCGAAGTAATCGGCTGTTAATCCCTGGAGCGGAGGGATCAGGGCAGCTCCCAGTATGGCCATGATCAGTAAGGAAGAACCCTGGCTGGTATAATTCCCAAGTCCCCGTATTCCAAGGGTAAAAATATTGGACCACATAATGGAAGCAAACAAGCCAACCCCAATGACGCACCACATCGCTGTTTGTCCTTCCGTAAAAGCTGCGATAAGCATCAGCACGATCATGTTCAAAGAAAAGACACCCAGGGTTTTTCCGGGAAGTGACTTGCCTAATTTAAAGGCAATTAAATTTAAAAGAATAAAAATGGCATAATTTCCGGCCACCCTGAAACCGTAAGCATAACTGATCACGCTTAAAGCAATAAGAAAGATCCCGGAGATGAAAAGCAATTTTTTGCCACTTCCCATTTCACTGAATGAAACTGCCCCGCAAAGCCTCCCGATCATCAGTCCGGCCCAGTAAAAAGCCACATATTTACTGGCCTGAGAAGGATTAAGTCCGGCTATGTGTTCCAAACCAAAAAAGCTGATCAGCAGACTTCCGATCGCCACCTCCGCCCCGACAGCCAAAAAGAGTGCTGTAACTCCCAAAATGATTTGCGGGTATTTAAAAACGCCCAAGCCCTTATCCGGCGGATCTTTTTTATGAAACTCCGGAAATGGCGTCATTTTAACAGCCGCCGAAACCAGGATAAAGACCAGTGCAAAAAATAAATAAGGTATTTTCACCGCACTGGCTTGCGTGGTTTCCGGATGAAAGAAATATTCAAAAATCAGGAATCCACCCAAAAGCGGTCCGATAATGGTACCCAGCGAGTTTATTCCCTGCGCCAGGTTTAACCGGGAAGAAGCCGTTTGCGGCTTGCCTAAAAGCGCGGCATAGGGATTGGCAGCAATTTGAAGAAAGCAAATCCCGAAGCCTAAACAAAACAGCGCTCCCAGGAAAAGTCCGTAACTATGAAAAACCGTAGCCGGATAGAAACAAAAACAGCCAATCCCTGCAATAAAAAGTCCCAGTGACATGCCATTACGGTAGCCGATCATGGAAATGGGATCACCATACCGGACCGACAGAAAAAAATAGATCAGCGAGCCAATAAAAAAGGATCCGAAAAAAGAAAACTGGACCAGCATGGATTGAAAATAACTCAGCTCAAAAACAGCTTTCAGGTAGGGAATCAAAATATCATTCATGGAAATAATAAATCCCCAGATGAAAAACAATCCCGTCAATACAACAAAGGAAAGCTTTCTGTTTTCCGGGATTACAGGCTTACCGCTCTCCGCGGACTTACTTAATCGCTCATTCATACCATCCATTATTTTGCTCCATTATTAGTCAGTCCGCTTCTTTCCATCCAGTACCGGCATCGCCCGAACCATTCGTCAAATGAAGGTTCTTTTAAATAGCCATGCTCTCCGGTAGAATAAAGATGAAACTCGACCGGTACGTTCGCTGATCTCAGTTTTTCAAGAAAAACCAGACTGTTCTCCACCGGAACAACCTTGTCATCATTGGCGTGCGTCAGAAATGTCGCAGGCGTTACTGAATCCACATGCTCTTCATTTGAGAAATAGCGGATCTGCTCCACCGATGGTGTCTGCCCAAGTAAATTATTGCGTGAGCCAATATGCCCGATTTCATCTGTAAAGCTGATGACCGGATTGATCAGGATCATAAAATCGGGGCGTAAGCTGATCTTTTTAGGATTGTCGATGAATTCATCCCGGTAATGTACTCCTGCTGAAGCGGCCAGGTGTCCGCCGGCTGAAAAACCCGTGATTCCGATCTTATCCGGATTAATCTGATATTTCCCGGCATTTTCTCTCACCAGTTGAATGGCCTGCTGGGCCATGCAGGTCCAACTGCCAAATACCAGTAATAAGAAAATAAGCTTCATTGTTTTTTTTACTTACAGAAAGGTTCGCATTCAATTTCGTACGTTCCCGGGACCAGTGTCAGGATCAATTTTCCTTTTTTTTCTTTTATTTCATTCAGCCCGCCTGCCCGTTTTTTTACCTGTCCTCCATTGATTTTCATTCTTTTCGAGTCCTTTACCGGCAGGATGACATCGGCCCGGGAATTAGCCGGGATCACAACATCAAGGATAAAATTTTCTTTTCCTTTCTTCCACCTGACCTGTATTTTACCGCACATGGAATTATATGACGCATCGACCCAGTCAATTCCTTCAACAATTTGCGGTTCAATAATAAAATTCCGGTATCCCGCATCATCGTCCTGCTGACGGATACCTGCAAGCCCGTTATAAAACCATTCCATTAAATGGCCGAAAATCATGTGATTCTGGGATAAAAATTCATCAGCTGACCAGTTTTCGGGCAATGCGGTGGCTCCCTTTTCAATCTGCCGGCCATAGCCGGGTACATCACGACGGTTATTCATGTCAAACAACAGTTGTGATTCCCCTGCCTGATTTAATGCCTGTACAAGAAACCGGTGACCAATATCACCCGCAGTGATCCGGTTATTGTCGGTCCGGATGGATTTCTTTAAGTTATCCAGTACCTGTTTGGAATCATCCTGATCAACAATTCCCATGAAAAGAGGCATGGAAAGAGATGTCTGGCTCCCGGTGCCATAGGTCTTATCC
>CAZOYZ010000284.1:0-7113 GCA_964584045.1 uncultured Prolixibacteraceae bacterium
AATCCCTTTTTCGATCATTTTATCGAACGAGAGAATTGATCCGGTTTGCAGCAGGCCGCAGAGAATAGTTTGTTCACCCATCAGATCCGATTTTACTTCGGCAACAAAAGAGGAATGAAGCACTCCCGCCCGATCGGCGCCGGTGCCGGCGGCATAAGCCTTTGCCAGCTCCAAACCCTCGCCGGCCGGGTCATTCTCCGGGTGGACGGCGATCAGCGTGGGGACTCCAAAGCCACGCTTGTACTCCTCACGGACTTCTGTTCCCGGCGATTTTGGCGCTACCATGATCACCGTGAGATCTTTGCGGATCTGCATCCCTTCTTCAACGATATTAAAGCCATGAGAATAGGAGAGGGTGGCTCCCTGTTTCATCAGAGGCATAATGGCCGAGATCACACCCGAATGCTGCTTGTCGGGGGTCAGGTTGATCACCAGGTCGGCGGCAGGGATCATTTCGGAGTATGTTCCCACTTTAAAACCATTGCCTGCAGCGTTTTTATACGATGGACGTTGTTCCCGGATAGCCGATTCACGTAATGCGTAAGAGACGTCAAGACCGGAATCACGCAGGTTTAGTCCCTGGTTTAACCCCTGGGCACCACATCCTACGATCACGATCTTCTTTCCGATCAGTTTTTTCACACCGTCGTCAAATTCCGACTTATTCATAAATCTGCAGGTTCCCAGTTGTTCCAACTGAAGACGAAGCGGGAGCGTGTTAAAGTAGTTTGCCATTTGTGAATTATTATTTATAATTGATTATTGATTATTTTAAAGTTCAAAATAGGATATCACGTTAATAAAATAAATGGTCAATGATTTAGTCAATTTGACTCAGCAGCGCATCCCGCTCTTTCAGGAATTCTGAGAGCCTTTCGATGGGATCGCGGGTGATCGCAATTCTCCCCGACCGGACAAACTGAGGCACACCAAATTGATTAAGCCGTTCGAATAACTCCTGTGTTTCCTCCTTGTGACCCGTTTTTTCCACCACAATGTATTCGCGTGTAATTTCCAGGATCCTTGCGCCATAATCACGGATTATTTTTTCCACTTCATCGCTTTCGAACAGGTACTCGGTCGACACCTTATACAGCGCGATCTCCTGATAGATCATTTCATCATTGGTATGGTAATAGGCTTTCAGAACATCGACGATCTTTTCAAGCTGGGAGACCAGTCTTTGCACCTTTTCTTTGGTGGTATTCACCACGATGATAAACTTGGAGATGCCGCTGATGGCCGACTGGGAAACCGTTAAGCTCTCGATATTGATTTTCCGGCGGGTAAAGTTGATCGTGATCCGGTTCAGCAACCCGATGTTGTTTTCCGAAAATATGGTAATATTAAATTCCTGATTCATTTTTTTAGTTTTAGTATCAAATGAAGACACAAGTATGAAGACACAAATATCAAGATTATGTTCTTAAAATGTCATTGTTCATCGTTCATACGTTAAAATAAAAATACGCACAGCTCCATTGCTGATGGCTCATCGTTCATTAAGCCTCAAGCAGAATATCGGATACAGACGCACCGGCCGGAACCATGGGGAATACGTTATCTTCTTTTTCAACAACGACTTCAAGCATGTAGGGACCTTCATGTGCAAGCATTTTCTCAATTTCCGGTACCAGATCATTTCTGCGGGTCACCTTATGGGCAGCCATGCCGAATCCGTTGGCGATCATGATAAAGTCCGGATTCTGAAGTTCTGTAAAAGAGTAGCGTTTTTCAAAGAACAGCTGCTGCCATTGGCGAACCATCCCTAAGAAGTTATTATTCAGAAGAATAATCTTCACAGGAAGCTTATTCTGGACAATCGTTCCCAGTTCCTGAAGGGTCATCTGGAAACCTCCGTCTCCGACGAAAGTGACCACGGTGCGGTCCGGCGCTCCAAGCTGGGCTCCCATGGCTGCGGGAATGGCGTAACCCATTGTACCCAGTCCGCCGGAAGTGACATTGCTTTTAGAATGTTTAAACTTAAAATAGCGGGAGGCCACCATTTGATGCTGCCCTACGTCAGTGACCAGTATGGCTTCCTGATTGGTTTTTTCAGAAACAATACGGACCACCTCTCCCATCGTAAGCCCTTCTTTTTCCGGGAACAGATCCTTCGAAATGACTTTTTCCCCTTCGATCTGATCACATTTACGGAACTCTTCGATCCACTGGTTATGGTTATTGGGCTTTACATTGTCTGTCAACATGGGAAGCGATTTTTTCGCGTTGCCCAAAACAGCGACATCAGTCTTGACAATTTTATTGATCTCGGCGCCGTCAATCTCCAGGTGGACAATTTTAGCGTGGCTGGCATACGTGCTGACTTTGCCGGTCACGCGGTCGTCGAAGCGCATTCCGATGGCAATGATCAGGTCGGCCTCGTTGGTCTTGATATTGGGGCCGTAATTTCCGTGCATGCCAAGCATCCCAACATTTAAGGGATGATCGGACGGAAGCGCCGACAGGCCTAATAAGGTCCAGGCTGCCGGAATCCCCGTTTTTTCGATAAAGGCTTTTAATTCCTCTTCAGCCTGTGCAATAATTACCCCCTGCCCAAACAGCACCAGCGGCTTTTTTGCTGCATCGATCAGCTTTGCGGCTGCTTCGACCTGAAACGGATCGACAGGGTGCTCCGGAATGTATGACCTGACCTTGGTACATTTTTTATAGCTGAAAGAATCCAGTTTCTGGAACTGGGCATCTTTGGCAATGTCCAGCAAAACCGGTCCGGGGCGCCCCGACTGGGCGATATAAAATGCCTTGGCGATCGCTTCGGGGATCTCGTCGGCCATCGTAATCTGGTAATTCCATTTGGTGACCGGCATGGAAATACCGACGATGTCCGATTCCTGGAACGCATCGGTTCCCAAAAGCGGAGATGCAACTTGCCCGGTAATGCATACCATCGGGACAGAGTCGATCATCGCATCGGCAATGCCGGTAATGAGGTTGGTTGCCCCGGGTCCGGAAGTTGCAAAGCAAACCCCCGCTTTCCCTGTTACTTTGGCGTAACCTTCCGCGGCATGTGCGGCGCCTTGTTCATGACGGGTTAAAATATGGGTAATATTTTTGTCGAAGTCATAAAGCGCATCATAGATCGGCATAATTGCTCCTCCCGGATACCCAAAAATAGTATCTACGCCTTCTTCGATTAGGGAAAGAATAACTGCCTGTGATCCGGTAATAGATTTTGTTAACATAAAATAAGCTTTAGAAATTCAATTAATCAATTAAACGTACAGCACCCTTGTCGGCCGATGTGACCATACTGGCATAGGCTTTCAGTGCTTTACTGATCTTTCGCGGGCGGTTCATTGGTTGCCAGGCGTCTTTTCCTTTGGCTTCCTCTTCATCCCTTCGCTTTTTCATTTCCTGTTCGCCGACCAATACATTGATCGTGCGGGCCGGAATATCGATTTCGATCAAGTCGCCGTCGCGCAACAGTGCTATTGCTCCTCCGGCTGCCGCTTCGGGGGAAATATGACCGATTGAAAGTCCTGAGGTTCCTCCCGAGAATCGTCCGTCCGTGATAAGGGCACATGCTTTATCCAGTTTGACGGACTTCAGGTAAGAAGTCGGGTAGAGCATTTCCTGCATTCCGGGTCCGCCTTTGGGACCTTCATAACGGATGACCACCACGTCGCCCGGCTGAACGTCATCGCCGAGAATGCCGTTTACCGCGGTTTCCTGCGACTCAAACACACGGGCCGTCCCTTTGAACCGGTACACCGAAGGATCGACTCCGGCTGTCTTCACGATACATCCGTCTTCTGCGATATTTCCGTACAATACGGCCAGTCCCCCGTCGCGGTTGTATGCATGATTAAGATCACGAATGCAGCCACGCTGACGATCCATATCGAATGTATGAAAATAAGCTTCCTGTGATCCCATGACACTGTTCCTGAACCCTCCCGGCGCTGACCTGTAAATCTGGATGTCTTCATCGTTAACGAGCGAACTCATGATATCATACTTTTTAATAGCCTCTCCAAGCGAGAGGCCGTCCACGCGTGACACGGAAGGGTCCAGAAGTCCGCCTCTGTTTAATTCGGCCAGTATGCCAAGGATCCCACCCGCGCGGTTCACGTCTTCGACATGATAAGTCCCGCTGGGGGCAACTTTGCAAAGATTGGGAGTTTCCCTGGATAATTCATTGATGTCCTTCATCGTAAAATCAACTCCCGCCTCATGAGCAATCGCGAGGATATGCAGTACGGTGTTGGTCGAACCGCCCATGGCAATATCGAGCTTCATCGCATTTTGAAACGCAGCTTTAACGGCAATATTGCGCGGGAGCACGTTTTCATTGCCGTTCTGATAATAATCATATGTCATCCGGACGATCCGGGCCGCAGCCTGTTCAAACAGACGTTTCCGGTTTACATGGGTAGATACGATCGTCCCGTTCCCCGCAAGCGCCATGCCCAGGGCCTCGGCCAGACAGTTCATGGAATTGGCCGTAAACATACCGGAACAGCTTCCGCAGGTAGGACATGCATTTTTTTCGACCTTTTCAAGCGTGTCGTCGTCGACAGCGGCATCGGCGCTCAATACCATCGCATCGATCAGATCATATTTTTTTCCGTCGATGACACCCGCCTCCATAGGTCCCCCCGACACAAAGATAGCCGGAATATTCAGGCGCATAGCCGCCATCATCATTCCCGGTGTGATTTTGTCACAGTTCGAAATGCAGATCATTGCGTCAGCCATGTGGGCATTGCACATGTATTCCACGCTGTCTGCAATAATGTCGCGCGAGGGTAGTGAATATAACATCCCGTCGTGTCCCATGGCGATCCCGTCGTCGACGGCAATGGTATTGAATTCGGCGGCAAAGCAACCCAGTTTTTCAATCTCTTTCTTAATGAGTTGTCCCACATCGTGCAAATGAACGTGTCCGGGTACAAACTGGGTAAACGAGTTGACGATGGCAATCAGCGGTTTTCCGAATTGCTCTTCCCTCATTCCATTGGCCCGCCATAGGCTGCGGGCTCCGGCCATCCTCCGGCCTTGAGTTGTTGTTGCAGATCTTAATTCGTGTTGCATGTCCTGTGTGTCTAAGTTTTAGTCTTTAAAAAAAAGCCCTTCCCGGTGAGGAGAAAGGCTTTTGATATACGTTTTATTCAACAATCATCAGCCTTTCCCGGTGAAACCAAGAAGGACGACTAGAATAATCACAAGATGGTATGTTGATAAATGCTTCATTTCAATTTTATAAAATAAAAAAAGCCATTCTCGCTAAGTGAGAATGGCTACCTGACCTACCAACGTGCCGCATCCTCACTTCGATTGCGAAATGACAACCACTAGGAGAATAACCACGTTTAGTATGATAGCCAACTTTTTCATTGTTCTGTTTATGTCCGGGCAAAAGTATAAATTAATTTTAAAAAGCAAAATTAATTGATAAGCAAATATCAGGTTTTAAGATAAATTTTATATTAACCAACCCGGTTTTATTAAAGATTATCACAAAAAGTCCCTGCGGCTCAACGGGTAAAGTGATATAAAAACAATTTTCAGTTTCAGGAAAGCTGCTTTCCTGCGGATCATCAGAACCGATACAGGGATATCAGCAATTTTTCGATCGCATTGACTGCATCGGCCTGACTGCAGGAAAAATTATTCAGGGCGATGTCAAATAAAATTTCCCGGCCCGAAACTGTTCTTAACGATCCCGCGTAACAGCGGACCCTGGTCATACTGCCGCTTTTGGTGCGCAGGCATTTCCCCGGAAAATTTTGCGCGTTGAAATAATAAAGGGTCCCGTCAGGTACGGCCGGGAGGGTATTGAAAAAAAGATCACCATGCCGGCTTTTTTTCATATAGGCCAATACTTGCACCATCTGTTTACTGGTCATCGCATTAAAACGGGAAAGTCCGCTTCCGTCGCACAAAAAAAGCCCCCGCGTGTCAATCCCTTTGCTTTTCCAGAAATCTGTCACGATACGGATGCCCTCTGCAGTTGTGCCGAGCCCTGTTTCGACATAGGCCAGATGCTTCAGCAGATGTTCGGCAAAGAGGTTTACACTTTCATGATTCGTCACCCCGATCAGGTCGATCAGAGGAGGAGAGAACGTGGTAGCCAGAGTCACCATACTCTTGTAATGCCTGGTTTTATTCTCCCCGATTTCACCGCCAAATTTAATTCCTTTGACCCGGGCCATCGTCCTCAGTTCTAAGGCTAACAACCGGGCCGGATCGGGAACTGATGCCCGGATCACGAAATCTTTTCTTCCTTTCGGAATGGTACCCTCGATCACTCTTGGCGAGTCAAAGGGGCTTCCGAAAACATAAGCGAGATCACGCTGATCGTCTGACGAGACGACCCGGTTTTCGAAAGTCACCCCCGGGGTAACCGGATTGACGGAAATGATCCGGGTAGACTTTCCGGCGACTGACGGCGACCATAAATGGATTTCACACATATTGTCACAAAACGACAGACCACTGGCCCCCGCTCCGTAATAGTTGCCCATATCTTCCCAAATCCACGTGGGCGGAATGGTCTGATCATCATAAATGGAGGCATCGGGAATGATATTCCCGCTAATATAGCGGATCTTGTACGCATAAAGGCTGTCAATCCACGAGCCCAGAAAATAATCCTTTAAGTAGTGGTCCCTGAAATATTTGGAACCGAGCGCCGGGTCTCCTCCCCCGACAATGACCAGATCGCCGGCCAGACTGTCATTGCTGACCGTTCCGCTGACAGCCAGCCGGGTGGAAAAGCGGTAGTCCGGTCCCAGTATTTCCAGCGCCGTCGCTGTGGTCAGTAACTTCAGTGTGGATGCCGGAACCAGGCTTAACTGAGCATTAAACGCTCCAAGCGTCAGTCCGGTTGCCGCGTCCTCCATATAAAGGCCGATCGTGGCATGCTTCAGGATATCCTGTCTCGTCCATCGGTTAATCATGCTATCGAGGCGGGTCGTGTTCTGACCGTAACTGTTGAAAGAATAAATTACAGCCAGGAATATCATGATCTTTTCTGTTGCTTTCCTCTTCATTCGTATGGTCGGATTGAAGTTATAAATTTAGTCCTTAAAGTATCTATTTCATCCGAATTATAAAAGTACCCGATGAAAAACAATAGCTGTTTTATCA
>CAZOYZ010000285.1:0-7077 GCA_964584045.1 uncultured Prolixibacteraceae bacterium
AAATGACTTCCATTTCGCAGATATGCTCAAAAGTCTTTTCAGCTCCGGAGGGTACCTGATCATCCTTTTATACGGGCTACTGGGGGGAATCTGCGTGTGGCTCATCTACGCGTGGCTGCCCACATTCTTCCAGGAAGGATTCGATTTATCGGTTGGCAAAGCGGGCGTCTCAGGAACTTTCTACATTATCCAATTAAGGCAGACTCGATTGTCCGGATTCCCTATAACAATTCATACGCATCCACCCCTCGGAATTTCCATTAATGATGAAAATTCGTACAAATCATTGTACATAAGATAGCAAATGCCAAAAATATTGTTTACTTTTAACATGCCATGAACAATTAAGTTTCAGAATTCAACTCAACAAAGCCATGAACATTCTGTATTACTATGGATGTACATTCTTTCATCCCAGTTGCAGGGTACAGGTTAAACTCCAAAACATTTGCGTGGAAAATGTGCTGTACCGTATCTGCATATTCTTGGTAGTTTTAGAAAATGACGGAGACCAGGGAAAAGAATTGCCCGCAAACCCGATCGCCCATAAATATCCGGACAGGCTGCCGCGAAACAGTTCAGGCATGTGAAGGCCGCCGAACACGAAGTTCCTGTTCGGGGTTTGCTTTCCACATGCAACATGTCCCCGCTTTATCAATAAATACATGACCTCACTCAGGGCCTGAGAAAAAAATTTTCTGTTGATGTCCAATTTCATTGTTCCCGATCCTTATTGAAGTATAAAGCAAATTTTTCGCGCTCGGCAAAGTCTCAAACTCTGTTTGGCCTTTGCTCCCGCTTAATCAAAACGTTCAATAACAATTAAAATTAAACAAGATGAAACAGAGAATTAATGCCTTTGAAAAAGCACCGCGAGCCCTTAAAGCAATGTATGCATTGGGCTCCTATTTAAGAAAGTCACCGGTTGAACAGTCACTTTTACATCTGGTATACTTCCGGGTATCACAAATCAATCGCTGCGCCTATTGCCTCGATATGCACTCGAAAGATTTACGGGCGACCGGTGAAAAAGAACAGCGTCTTTATATGATCAATGCATGGCGCGAATCGCCTGTATATACGGACCGTGAGCGCGCTGCACTGGCATGGGCCGAAGCCGTCACCAACATCACGGACGGTTTTGTACCGGACGACGTTTATGAAGAGGCCAGAACGCAGTTTTCGGAAGAAGAGCTGATCGACCTGACCCTGGCCATTGGGACAATCAACATCTATAACCGGATGAACGTGGCATTCAGAACAACTGCCGGCACTTATGTCGTTGGTCAGCATGAAGTTCAAACAAACTAAGAATTAAATTGTTGTGCATTAGCGGTCTTTACAGATGAAACCTTTGCTTACAGGGTTTCATCTGCACAAATTTCCAATCGAATCATTAAAAATAAATAACGGTCATGAACGAATTTATGTTTTTATTCCGGCAGCCCAATTATGACTACAGCCGCAAATCGCCGGCCGAGATGGAAGCGATTTCCAAAAAATGGCACGACTGGATCGGGGAAATTGCGGCGCAGGGGAAACTGGCCTCCGGCGGGCAACAGCTTTCGGCCGAGGGTAAGGTACTCAAGGCAGGGGGTGTTATTACAGACGGACCATTTGTGGAGATCCGGGAACGTCTTGGCGGCTACATCGTCGTAAAAGCTGATAATTTTGAGGAAGCGACAACCTTAGCTCACGGATGTCCGGCGTTAGACGTCGATGGCAGCGTCGAAATCCGTCCTTTATTTATATAAACAATTCAGAAAGCAGAAAAAGAAGACTTGCCTTTATCGAGGCAGGTCTTTGTTACAGGTAGCTGTCATGCCACACGAATCACTAAAACAGCTGTTTCAACAGGAATTTTCCAAAATGGTCGCAGTCATCAGCAAACTTTACGGACTGGAACACCTTGAAACGGCTGAAGACATTGTTGGCGAAACATTTTTACAAGCCGCGGAAACATGGGGAATAAAAGGTCTTCCTGCTAATCCCGCCGCCTGGCTTTATACCGTAGCTAAACAGAAAGCCATTCATCACTTCAGAAGGAACAAAATTCTGGAGACAAAAGTCATTCCTGCAGTCGTACAAAACGAAAATTTAGCCGATGAATTGAACTTCTCTCAGGAAAACATCCGGGACAGTCAGCTACAGATGCTTTTTGCCGTGTGTAATCCTGCCATCGCCGGTGAAGCCCAGATCGGACTGGCTCTCCGGATTTTATGCGGTTTTGGGATTGATGAAATTGCTGAGGCATTTTTGTCAAACAAAGAAGCTATCAACAAGAGGCTGTTCCGGGCAAAGGAAAAGCTGCGAACGGAAAAGATAAAGATGGAACTGCCTCCGGAGAATCAGTTGGCCGGCCGCGTCGATAATGTCCTGCATATCATCTACCTGCTTTTCAACGAAGGTTATTACTCCAAAACCGACAATCATATTCTGCGGAAAGACTTATGTGTCGAAGCAATGCGGTTGGGGATCATGTTAACGGAATATGAACGGACCGATCTCCCGAAAACAAATGCGCTGATGGCGCTGATGTGCTTTCATGCATCGCGGTTTAACGCGAGGCAAACAAATGAAAATCCTTATATCCTCTATGAACAGCAAAATGAAGAACTTTGGGACACGGCACTCATCAATCAGGGACTGTTTTTTTTAAACCGCTCCGCCCGGGGCAATGAAATAAGCTCCTGGCACCTGGAAGCAAGAATTGCTTCATGGCATTGCATCAAAGAAGACACCGAAGAAAAGTGGAAGGAGATCCTTCAGTTGTATGATCAACTGCTGCTTATTAATTATTCTCCCAGTGTGGCCCTTAACAGGATTTTCGCTTTGTATAAGGTATGCGGACAACAACCGGCCCTCACGGAAGCTGAAAGCCTGCGCTGGGAAAACAACCATTTTTATCACATCCTGCTCGGCGAACTCTACAAAAATACCGACAGTAAAAAAGCCCTGTCCAGTTTACAAAAGGCCTATGATCTGGCAAAAACACAGACTGAAAAAGAGGGTATCCGCGAAAAAATGGATCAGCTTTCTTAACGCATCACGCCGGCGCCCACGTTTTCGTTCAAATCCTTGCCGCAAACCACCCTGTAATTTGTCGTTTTTGCACGTTGTATTTCCGGATCGCCCTGCGTAAGTTTGTTTGTAATTAAACAAAAATCATTATGGCACAAGTCAGTACGTATCTCAATTTTCCCCGTCAGACCGAGGAAGCGTTCAATTATTACAAATCCGTTTTTGGTACGGAATTAATGGGTCAGGGCTTTATGCGTTTTAAAGATACGCCCGCGTGTGACGAGATGGGTCTCGGCGAAGAAGACAAAAACCTGATCATGCATGTGGCCTTGCCTATCCTCGGCGGACATGTGATCATGGGAACCGATTCTCCTGAATCGATGAACTTTAAGATTAATTTCGGGAATAATGTTTACATCTGTCTTTCTCCCGATACGAGAGAAGAAACAAGACGGTTGTTCAAAGCGCTCTCTGAAGGGGGCAAGGTAGAGCAGGAACTGCAGGATATGTTTTGGGGCGACTATTTCGGAAGTTGTAAGGACAAATTCGGTGTCCAATGGATGTTCAATTGCTCTGCGAAGGAATAGACCATCACTTGAAACCCTGTAACACGGGGTCCTGATCAAACTACCATTTCCAACGAAGCAATTTGCTGATAGTCAAAAGCAAATTGCTTCGTTTTTCTTTTTCACCATCACGCGATGAGCTCGAAAATAAACAGCCGAAGCAAGCCATAGAAGCCGCGGTTTCCGCCCAGATGACATTTATCGGCGGGTTCCGTACCGTAGCTGACTTAACCTGAAAAACAGATGCTGATGCGCAGATTGCAGAGGCGCTGATGGAAAAAATAAACCGATGAAAATTCGCACAAATCATTACAAAAGTCAATTTTATATTCGCTTTAATTTATTATATTTGATGCCAGGAGCTCTTTATTAAAGAAGTGAAAAAGCAAGACTTTTCGGGGGAATATTCTTCAAACCAATATATACACTAAACTAAGATAGAAGATGATTACCAAAGAAGAAGTTTGCAAAGTCGAATCGATGACCAGCGAGGAGAAATACCAGTTGCTGGAGACGGTTATTCTCGATTACGACCGGAAGGAGAGTAACCTGATACAGGTATTGCATATGGCTCAGGCCATTTTCGGTTATCTTCCGCCCGAAGTTCAGCGTTTTATCGCAGAGAAAATGGATATCCCTCATTCCCGGGTAAACAGTGTACTCACCTTTTATTCTTTTTTTTCCACGAAACCCAAAGGAAAATATACGGTCTCGATCTGTCTGGGAACAGCTTGCTATGTAAGAGGAGGTAAAGATGTACTCCAAAAACTGAAAGAAGTTCTTTCCATGGATGTCGGGGAGACCACAAAGGACAAAATGTTCAGTCTCCAGGTGATGCGATGCATCGGTGCCTGCGGACTGGCACCTGCCATGATGATCAATAATAAAGTATACAAGCAGGTCAATCCCAATAAGGTACAGGCGATACTCGGCATGCTGAAATAGAAAAGTTGCTTCGTTTTGCCGGAAATTTTCCCTGCAAACCTCAACAAAAAAACCATTACAACTATGAAGATTAAGACCTTACAAGAACTCGAGGCCATAAAAAATGCCTTCCTCGAACAGGAAAAAGAATACCTTTACACCGCACACATCTGTTACGCAGCAGGTTGCATTTCGTCCGACTGCCGCGAAGTAAAAGAAGCTTTCACCGCAGCCCTTGAACGTGAAAAGCTGCAACACAAGGTAAAAATCAAACTTACCGGCTGCATGGGAGCCTGCAGCCTGGGTCCGACGATGATCATTAATCCCGGAAGAACATTCTACTGTAAGCTTACCCCTGACGACATGGCCATTATTGTCAGGGAGCATATCCGGAAGGGAAGGATCGTGGAAAAGCTCTGTTTTCAGGAGAAGGAAACAGGGAGAAGGATCCCGGACCTGAATGAAATTGAATTTTTCAAAAATCAGAAAAAGATCGTACTGCAGAATTGCGGGCTGATCGACTTTGACTCGATTGATGAATATATTGCCCATGACGGTTATTTCGCCCTGGCCAGGGTATTGAAAAACATGCCCCCTGTAACGGTTGTTGACGAAATCAAGCGGTCAGGTCTTCGGGGACGAGGCGGGGGCGGCTTTTCGACAGGAAAAAAATGGGAAATGGCCAATAAAATGCAGGTGCGGCAGAAATATATCATCTGCAATGCCGACGAGGGTGATCCGGGTGCCTATATGGACCGTAGCCTGCTCGAAGGTGATGCGCATCTGGTGATGGAAGGGATGATCATTGGCGGATATGCCATCGGAGCAACAAAAGGGGTAGTTTACATCCGGGCTGAGTATCCGATTGCGGTGGAACGGCTGACCATGGCGATCAAAAAGGCAAGGGAATACGGCTTACTGGGAACCAATATTCTTGATTCGGGATTCGACTTTGACATTGAGATCAGGATTGGGGCAGGAGCATTTGTCTGCGGGGAAGAAACGGCCCTGATGGCGTCGGTCGAAGGCCGGCGCGGCGAGCCCAGCCAGAAGCCGCCTTATCCGGTTCAAAGCGGGTTATACGGAAAACCTACGGTGATCAACAATGTCGAAACTTTCGGCAACATTGCCCCTATTATCCTGAAGGGAGCCGAGTGGTTTGCCGCAGTAGGGACCGAAAAAAGCAAAGGCACCAAGGTCTTTGCCCTCGCCGGTGACATCAATATGAAAGGGTTGATCGAGGTCCCCATGGGAATCTCCCTTGGGGATATCATTTACAAAATCGGGGGAGGTATACCCCGTGGCAAGAATTTCAAAGTGGCCCAGACCGGCGGTCCGTCGGGAGGCTGCCTCACCCCTTCCCACCTCAATACCCCCATTGATTACGATTCACTGATCAAACATGGCGCCATCATGGGATCCGGAGGACTGATCTGTGCCGACGAAGACACCTGTATGGTGGATATGGCCCGCTTTTTCATGGAATTTGTGCAGGAGGAATCGTGCGGAAAATGCACCCCCTGCAGGCTGGGCACCAAACGGATGCTGGAGATCCTGGAGCGGATCACCCGTGGGGAAGGCCGTGAAGGGGACGTTGAAACGCTCATCGAGCTGGGTACTTCAATTAAGGAATCGGCGATCTGCGGACTTGGACAGACCGCCCCGAACCCTGTTCTCAGTACCATCAAATATTTCAGGCACGAATATGACGAGCATATCCGTCACAACTATTGCAGGGCCGGTGTGTGCAGCGACCTGTTCATCTCACCGTGCCAGAATGCATGTCCTGCCGGGGTCAACGTGCCGGGGTACATTGCCCTTATAGCAGTCGGACGCGTTCGTGATGCCTACAACCTGATCCGCCAGGAAAATCCGTTCCCGTCCATCTGCGGGCGCGTATGTACCCATCCCTGTGAGAGCAAGTGCCGGCGGGCCCAGATCGATGACCCCATCGCCATTGCCGACCTGAAACGTTACGCGGCCGATTACGTCATGAATTCGGATGAACCGTTTGTGAGCCTTATGTTCCAGCGAAACGGCAAATCGGTGGGAATTATCGGGGCCGGGCCGTCCGGGCTGACATGCGGTTACTATCTGGCCAGGCTGGGCTACCTGGTCGATATTTATGAAGAAAATTCCGTCCCGGGAGGGATACTGGCTTACGGGATCCCCGAATACCGCCAGCCAAAAGATGTACTGAAAAAGGAAATCGACGCCATCCTGCAGGTCGGGATCAACGTCATTTACAATACAAAAGTGGGTGAACAGGTCACCTTCAATGACCTGAAGTCAAAATACGATGCGGTCTACATTGCCACCGGAACCCAGCTTTCCCGAAAAATAGGGATCAGTGGAGAAGAAAAACAGGGCATTTATCACGGGTTGGATTTCCTCCGTGACGTCAACCTGGACAAAAAGGTACAGGTCAGCGGCGTGGTCGCGGTGATCGGCGGAGGCAATACAGCAATCGATGCTGCCCGCTGTGCCGTCAGACTGGGAGCAGAAAAAGTACATATTCTTTACCGGCGTACCCGGGAGGAAATGCCCGCCGACCCGCGTGAAATAC
>CAZOYZ010000286.1:0-2432 GCA_964584045.1 uncultured Prolixibacteraceae bacterium
ATCCTGTGCAACGGCATTGTTCGATGCCCCGATATAAAGCATCCCAAGAACTGCTATAAACGCAAATAGTTTTTTCATCATTGGTTTTAAATTTTAATTAGTAATCTCTCTAAATTTTTTATTTGTCCTTTAAAATTTATTTCTGACTGATTAAAGAAGAAAATCCTCTCAACCATTCTCAAACTCTCTGTTTTTCAATGAAACAGCCCGGACACGCGGAGAGAGAGGGATTCGAACCCTCGGTACCCTTTTGAGGTACACACGCTTTCCAGGCGTGCCAGTTCAGCCACTCCTGCATCTCTCCTGGTTTTCCCAGTTCCGTTCATTTTCAGGGCTGCAAATTACAAAAAAAATGTGAAACGAACATATTTTACCAAATACAAAAAAACAGGAATAATATTTCCGTGTGGGATTTAGTCTGGTGTAACCTCCGGGAAAATAATACAATTTGCTTTTATCGTAATAATCAGCCTCTTAAGATCATGTCCATGACTACAGAAACTGCTGTTCGCTTATTTCACCGCTGCGGTTTTGTCTCAAATACAGCTTCATTTCGTCATCACTCAGCCCCTGTCCCAGAAGAAACATCAGTTTTGTCACGGCAGCTTCTGTCGTCATATCTTCCCCGCTAACCACTCCCGCACTCAGCAACTCCCGGCTGGCCAGATAGTGTCCCATCCTGACGGCACCTCCTTCGCATTGGGTCACATTCAGAATGACGATACCTCTCCTGATCGCTCTTTTTATAAGCTGCATCAGCCACGGCGCCGAAGGGATATTCCCTGAACCAAAGGTCTCAAGTACAATCCCTTTTAATCCGGGGATATTCACAATACTTTCAAAGACCGCCCGGCTCATACCCGGAAATATCTTTAGTATAACTACATTTTCATCAAAATTAGTATTTACCTTTAAAACTCCTTTCTCTTTTGGACGATAAATGTTTTCATGATAGAACCTGATATCCACACCGGCTTTGGCCAGCAAGGGGTAGTTGGTAGAATGGAAAGCGCTAAAATGGTCGGCATGGCGTTTACTGGTCCGGTTACCCCTTGTGAGTTTGAAATCAAAATAGATACATACTTCGGGTACAACAGCGGCCCCATCGTGTTTTGCTGCCGCGATCTCGATGGAAGTGATCAGGTTTTCCTTGCCATCGGTACGGAGGATGCCAATGGGCAATTGCGAACCGGTCAGGACAACGGGTTTATCAAGACCTTCAAGCATATAACTTAACGCCGACGCGGTGTAAGCCATGGTATCCGTACCATGCAAAATAACAAAGCCGTCGAATTTAAGATAATATTTTTGGATGGTGCGTGCGAGTTTATTCCATACCTTCGGAGTCATATCGGAAGAATCGATTGGAGGATTAAACGTGATCGATTTCAGGTGGTACCCCAACCGGTTCAATTCGGGAACTTCGTCCGGAATATGATTAAATCTGACCGGAACCAAAGCTCCGGTTTCCGTTTTCTGAACCATCCCGATGGTTCCGCCTGTATAGATGAGCAAAATAGAAGGCCTCTCTGGTTCCTTCATAACTAATCTCAGATTTTAAAAAGCTTCTCTGAATTTTCGGCAGTAATACGCGCAATCTCAGCAACAGAAAGCTGATAAATCCCTGCTACTTTTTGGGCCACATAAATCAAATAGGAACTTTCATTCCGCTTTCCGCGAAACGGGGCAGGCGTCAGATAGGGCGAATCGGTTTCCAATATAATGTGGGCCGGATCAATCTGCGCCAGAACCTGATCCAGTCCGTTATTTTTAAATGTGATGATCCCGTTGATTCCAAGTTTAAAACCCATGTCAACAATAAGCCGCGCCTGATCGGCCGTGCCCGTAAAGCTGTGGAATACTCCTGTGAGATGCCCGTTTTTTTCACTTTGCAAAACGGCATATACTTCGTCAAAAGATTCCCTGACATGAACAACGACCGGCAACTCATATTTCTTTGCCAAAACGATCTGCCGGCGAAAAGCGTCGGTTTGCTCGGCAATAAAAGTCTTGTCCCAGTAAAGGTCGATCCCGACTTCACCAATGCCGTAAAACTTTCGCTTTTTGATCCAAAACTCCATTAGTTCAAGCTCTTCTTCGTAATCTTCATTCACTGACGTCGGGTGCAAACCAATTAACGGGTAGCAAATCTGAGGATACCTGTCGGTAAGATCGAGCATCTTTTTTACGGAAGAGCTGTCGATATTCGGAAGCACGATCTTTCTTACATCATTCTCAAAAGCTCTTTGAATTACTTCTTCCAGATCATTGCTGAAATCCTCGGAATAAATATGCGAATGTGTATCAACCAACATAAAAGGAAATTTGTGGCAAAGAAACTATTAAAAAAGCAAAAGATCGTTCTCTAAATATTATCTTATTGATAATTTAAGTAGTCGTAAGTAGTAAGTAATCAGTCGTAAGATTTTTTT
>CAZOYZ010000286.1:2532-3866 GCA_964584045.1 uncultured Prolixibacteraceae bacterium
CCCTGTGCCAGCATCGCGTTTGCTACTTTGACAAAACCTCCCACATTGGCGCCTTTGACATAATTGATCCTTCCCCCGTTTTCACCGTATTTTACACAGGTTTCATGGATCTCTTTCATGATCAGGTGAAGGCGGCTGTCGACTTCTTCGCGTGTCCAGTTAAAACGCTGACTGTTCTGAGACATTTCCAGTCCTGAAACAGCCACTCCTCCTGCGTTTACGGCTTTGCCCGGTGCATATTCAATATTTTCCACCAGGTAATCAGCAGCCTCAGCGGTGCACCCCATATTGGAAACTTCAGCCAGCAAAAAACAGCCGTTATCAACGAGCATTTTCGCATCTTCAAGCGTCAGTTCATTCTGTGTGGCACATGGTAAGGCAATATCGACTTTTTGCTCCCACGGCTTTTTTCCCGGAAAGAACGCTGAACTGAACTCACGGGCATAGGGCTCAACCACATCATTATTGGTCGCTCTCAGTTCAAGTAAATAATTCACTTTTTCGCCGCTAATTCCGGCGGGATCATAAATATATCCGTCAGGACCTGAAATGGTAACCACTTTTCCGCCCAGTTCATTGATCTTGGTAATCGCTCCCCAGGCCACATTTCCAAAGCCCGAAACCGCAAACGTGTGGCCGGCCACTTGTTTCCCGGAACGGTCAAGCATATGCCGGACAAAATAAACGGCGCCAAACCCCGTAGCTTCGGGACGGATCAGACTACCACCCCAGGCCAGGCCTTTCCCGGTCAACACCCCGGTAAATTCATTCCGGATCCGTTTATACTGGCCGAACAAGTAACCAATCTCACGGCCTCCTACCCCGATATCGCCGGCAGGCACATCGGTATCAGCCCCGATATGACGTTGAAGCTCTGTCATAAAACTCTGACAAAAATGCATGATCTCATTGTCTGATTTTCCTTTGGGATTAAAATCGGATCCCCCTTTACCACCTCCCATCGGTAAAGTGGTCAGGCTATTCTTAAAGGTCTGCTCAAACCCCAGAAACTTTAAAACGGAAAGCGTTACGGTAGGATGAAAGCGCAACCCTCCTTTATAAGGTCCCAATGCGGAATTAAACTCGACACGATACCCCCGGTTTATCCGGACTTCGCCCACGTCGTCGATCCAGGGAACCCTGAACATGATCACCCGTTCCGGCTCCACCATCCGTTCCAGTATTTTTGCTTTTTGATATTTTGGATTCCTCCGGTACATATCCCAAACAGATTCTACCACTTCCTGAACCGCCTGGTGAAATTCAGCTTCGCCTGGTGTTCTGGCCTTCAAGGCCTCCATAAAATCACTGATCTCGGCTTTCATAGACTTAAA
>CAZOYZ010000286.1:3966-7060 GCA_964584045.1 uncultured Prolixibacteraceae bacterium
ATAAAACCTAAAAATTATGACGATGAAAATGATGATTCTTTCCTGTTTGCTGATCGTAACAGTCTGGAGTGCTGCGCCTGCACAAAACAAGCTGGGAACAGAAACTGAGGAACAAAAAAAGGAACGTATGGCCTGGTGGACCCAGGATCGTTTCGGGATGTTCATCCACTGGGGCATTTACGCGTTGCCTGCCCGCCACGAATGGGTGAAAAACCGTGAACGGATCACCAATGAAGACTATCAAAAGTATTTTGATCATTTCGATCCTGACCTGTATAATCCGAAAGAATGGGCAAGAAAAGCGAAAGAAGCCGGGATGAAATACGCGGTCATCACCACCAAACATCATGACGGCTTTTGTTTGTTTGATTCGAAGTTTACGGACTATAAAGCGCCCAACACGCCAGCGGGCAGGGACCTGATCCGGGAATATGTCGACGCCTTTAGGGCCGAAGGGTTGGGCATTGGCTTTTACTACTCGCTGATCGACTGGCACCACCCGCATTTCACCATCGACCGGGTTCATCCCCAACGGCCAAACGACCCAAAGGAGTATGAAAAGCTGAACAAGGGCCGCGACATGAACATTTACAGGGAATACCTGCACAATCAGGTCCGTGAACTCCTGACCAATTACGGGAAGATCGACATCATCTGGCTCGATTTCTCTTATCCGGGCGAACACGGGAAGGGCGAAAAAGACTGGGATTCCAAAAAGCTGCTCGCCATGGTCAGGCAGTTACAGCCGGGCATTATGGTGAACGACCGGCTAAACCTGAGCAACTACGAAGGCGGCTTCGATTTCATCACCCCCGAACAATACAAAGTGACTAAATGGCCTGAAGTGAACGGGAAGAGGGTCGCCTGGGAGACCTGCCAGACCTTTAGCGGATCCTGGGGATATTACCGGGATGAATACACCTGGAAGGATACCAGACAATTGTTGGTCCTTTTGATTGAAACGGTGAGCAAAGGGGGAAACATTCTTCTCAACGTGGGTCCGACTGCCCGGGGAGAGTTTGACTGGAGGGCAGATCAGGCACTGAATGCTATTGGAAACTGGATGTCCCGTAACAACCGGTCTATCTATGGTTGCACGGAGGCTCCCGATGCATTTGAAGTTCCGGAACACAGTCTCCTGACTTATAACCCCAGGACAAACCGGTTGTATATTCATTTGGTGGATTATCCGCTTCAGAATTTCAGGTTACCCAATTACAAGGGCAAGATCAAATATGCCCAGTTCCTGCATGACGGATCTGAAATCCGGATCACAGAACGGTACGGGCACGGGACCAAAGAAGATGAGAATGCAAATGACCTCAATCTGAGTTTGCCGGTCACCAAACCCAATTGTGAAATACCGGTGATCGAGTTATTTTTGAATTAACGTGAAGGTTGCCGCACTTTGAAAACTCCCCTGTTAAAAAAAGAATTCTATTTTTGCAGGGAAATAAAATAAACACAGATGAGAAGAGCTGAAATTCATACCAACAGGGGAGTGATGAAAGTACGGTTTTATGAAGAAGACGCGCCCGGAACAGTCGAAAATTTTGTCAGGCTGGCCCAGTCGGGCTTTTATGACGGACTCACCTTTCACCGGGTGATCCCCAATTTTGTTGTTCAGGGAGGATGTCCTGACGGAACAGGGGCCGGCGGACCTGGTTACACCATTAAATGTGAACTTACCGGGAATAATCAGTACCACGACCGTGGTGTTTTGTCGATGGCACACGCCGGAAAGGACACCGGGGGCTCACAGTTTTTTATTTGCCACAACCGGAAAAATACGGCACACCTGGATCGTCACCATACCTGCTTCGGAAAAGTTTATGAAGGACTCGAAGTCGTCGATGCCATCCGGGCCGGAGATGTGATGGAAAAAATTGACATTTTCGAAGAATAAATTTCGAACGACTCTTTTAATGCCAAGGCCGGTAAAATTTACCGGCCTTGGCATTAAAATTCTTTATATTCCACTTACGAAAATCTTATAATAAAGAATATATTCAATATTTTTGTCCTACTTTTATTAAACATTTGTCATTAAACCAAATTAGTACTAATTTCTAAACTTGAAAGCATGAAAAAAATTATTGCAGCCATCATGTGTATGGGCCTGGCTTTATCTTCCATGGCCCAGATTTCTCCTTTCCTCCAGAAAGGCCAAAGCGGATTTGGCATCGGATTGGGATTAGAAAAAGGCCAAAACTTTAACGGGTTTTCTGCCAAGATCGGTACATCTGTTAAAGGCGTTTTCGATATTGAAGTGAATTATTTCCGCGACCAAATTAATCAGTATATGGAAGACCGCACCCTCTTAAGTGATGATGCCACGGCAAACTACTCGGATGTATTATTAACCTGGTGGTTGTTGAGATCGAAAGCTTCCGATTTCATTGATGTCAATTTCGGGTTAGCGCCCGGTTTTGAGTTCAGCAGTAGTAATAAATACGAATATAAAAATGACGAAAATGTGACCGAGGAATATAAAGGGTACTACGGCGGAGAACTTGGTATGTCGTCAAATTTTGTACTCCATTTGGAAAACAGCTGGATGCTGATGCCTTTTTATAACCTTTATTATGAAGTAGGCCATGACAAAGTATCGGTTTCCCAGGACGAGCATAAATTTAACTATCACGGGTTTACAAGCAATTTTGGGATTACGTTGGGCAAAAAATTCGAACAGGGCAACAGCCTTTATTTTTCTTTCAAACAATCGTCCGCCACTTATGGTCCGGACGAATATTACAATCTGGAAATAGGCTATGTGCTTCCCTGGTAAATGAAGCGTGTATAAGCGAAAAGAGGCTGTCATTGATTTTGACAGCCTCTTTTTTATCGTACTACGATCGAAAGATAAGTCGATTCCGGCTCATTTGTCATCCCAATCGTCGGTGCGGAAAGACGATGCAGGCAGACCTTCGCTGTTGAACAGCTCGCCTACCACAAAATCGTCGAAAGCGTACCGGGCGGCCACAGGTTTACTCACGAAAGGAGAAACCAACGTGATCCCGGTACCGGTGATGGTTGCCATTGCCGGATAAAACCGTTTATTCTCGCCGGCAACCTTAAAATTAGTCAGTTCCTT
>CAZOYZ010000287.1:0-7034 GCA_964584045.1 uncultured Prolixibacteraceae bacterium
TCGGTGGGGATCAACGGCTGCTTGCTCCTGTCAAAAATGACCACTTCCAGGTCCTCTTCCAGCTTTTTAATCTGCATACTCAGCGTAGGCTGAGTAATAAAGCAATGTTCGGCAGCCTTCCCAAAATGCCGGTAAGTATCTACCGCAACAATATATTCCAGTTGAGTTAGCGTGACCATGATTTTTTATTTAATCCCGATAAAAATAGGAAAAATCTATGATCAATTGATCATCTTTATAAATTTATTATTTTTCTTTGAAGTGCAAAATGGGAACATCACCATTGAACCTTTTAAAGATCAGATTTTAGACAAAATTTTTTACCGATGAAGGCGATCCGGAGTTTTTTAATCCTTTTAATGAGTTTTTATTTGATATCCTGCGGAAAATCGGAAAAGCAACTGGCAGCCGGAAAATTGCAGCTTGCAAAATCCCTGTATGAAAAAGGTGATACGATGCAGGCTCTCGCGCATGCCGACTCGATCCGCATTTTATTTCGTGGCGCCGTACAGGAAATAAGCGCTGCCAATCAATTTGCACGTACGATATACGGTGATCTCCTTTACCGGAAACAGGATGAACTGGACACGATCAACAGGTTGATCGCGGATTTGGAAAAAAGCTTCATGACAAAGAAAACCGAACTTGACAAGTACACCCAATACATCCACAAAAGGCAGGATCCTGAGCAGCGTTGGAACAAATCATTCATCCAGGTACATCTTAATGCGAAAGGAGACCTGAGTATTTCAAGTAACTATTACGGAGAGACATGGCTTGATCACACCGGGATCAGGATCTATGACAAAGATTTGCAGGCTAAAACCGATACGGTTGGTTTAACCAGTGTCCTGAACCATCACAGTGACTTTCTGAATACAAAATGGGAGAAGGTCACTTACATGAATGGTGCGGATAACGGTGTCATTGACTTTATTGCCTCGCATGCCGACCGGGACCTGAAAGCGGTCTTCCTCGGGAAACGGTATTATTACATTATTCTTGAAGATTACGATAAAAAGGCTATCTCTGACGGGCTGCATCTTTCCCGTGCCCTGAAAAGAAAAGCTGACCTGGAAAAGGAGATGAATGAACTTCGTGCCAGGATTTGATGTGGAAAACTTATCTTAGCTTTTCTATTATTTCCGGAGGTTGAGCCAGTACGGCTTCCTTCCCGTTGATGACAATGGGCCGCCTCAGTAACCTCGGGTTCTCCGAAAGGATTGTTATCCATTGATCCTCGCTGATTTTTTGATCCTTATACTTTTCCTTATACAAAGCATCATCTTTCCTCACCAGGTCGAATGCAGGCATGCCTGTTTTCTCGACAACAGCCCGGATTTCCTCCCTGGTAATACCGTCCCTCATGTAGTTTTTCACGTTCACCTGATACCCGTTCTCTTCGAGGTACTGCAACCCGGCACGGCTTTTGGAACAGCGCGGGTGATGGTAGATTTCCATCACGATCTGATGCTTTCCCCGAATATGCTGGTAATAGTCTTCCTGTGCACGGAAACGCCCTCCGGCCTGCTGACGATTGTACCTGTTTGAAAGTTCATTATCCAGGATACGTGATTTGGTGTTGTCTCTTAACTGCACTTTGAGCATCTCTTTGATCTCTCTTTTTATTTCTTCACTGTAAACCGGCGTTGCCACTTCGATTCTCCGGTTCAGGTTGCGCGGCATCCAGTCGGCAGAAGAAATGAATACCTTTTCGTCTCCCCCGTTCCCGAACAGAAAAATACGCGAATGTTCCAGGTATTTATCGACGATGCTGACGGCGATGATATTTTTACGGATGCTTTCAAGTTCGGTGAGCATTCCAAAAATACCACGGACAATCAGGCGGATTTTTACCCCGGCCCGGGCAGCTTCATAGATTTTATCCATCATCCCCGGATCGATCAGACTATTCATCTTCAGGATCATATAGCCGCGGTGGCCGGATGCGGCGATCTCTATTTCATGATCAATCAGCCGGTAAAAGTAGTCTCTCATTCTCATCGGACTCAGGATAAGGTGCTCAAAGGAGGGGATGTGATAGGACTGTTTAAAGAATCCGAAAAGCTGAGCGACCTCGTCGGCAATGCGGGGATCGGCTGTCAGCAGACCATCGTCCGCATAAACCCGCGCGGTGGACTCATTGAAATTACCTGTCCCCACATAGGCATAGTTCCGGTATGTTCCTTTTTCTTTCCTCCTGATCCAGGTCACTTTAGCATGAACTTTCATTCCGGGCATGCCATTAATGACAAGTGCGCCTTCTTCCTGTAATTTATTGGACCAGTATATATTTGCTTCCTCATCGAACCGGGCCTGAAGTTCGATCACCACGGTTACCTTTTTCCCGTTACGAATGGCATTCAAAAGCGCATTCACTACGCGCGAATTATCTGCTACCCGATAAATGGTGATCCCTATTTCCTTTACTTTCGGGTCAATGGCTGCCTCACGCAAAAGATCAATAAAATGAATAAAGCTCTGGTAGGGATAATGCAGCATGATATCTTTCTTGCGGAGCTTTTTCAAAATGCTCTCGTGGGGATGCAGATCACGGTGGCGAACGGGTGTCAGCCGTTTGTAATAATGATGTGGTTCACCGATTTCAGGGAAATTCATCAGGTCTTTATCATTATGATACCTTCCCCCAGGCACTGTATTTTCCGGGTCGAGTTTCATTTTCCTGACGACAAACGACAACAGGTCGTCGGGGATCTCCCTGTCGTAAATTAACCGTACCGGGGTACCGATTTTCCGTTTTTTCAGGCTCAGTTCCATCTTTTCAATGAAACTTTTCGAAATATCGTCGTCCAGGTCCAGTTCCGCGTCACGGGTCACTTTAATGGTATACGCGTGGAACAGTTCAAAATTGAACAAAGGGAAGATATCGGCCATGCAATAGCGGATAATGTCATCCAGCATGATAACATACTTTTTACCTTTCTGTTCGGGCAATACCAGGTAGCGGGACAAAGATAACGAGGGGACGCGAACCAGTGCGTAGGCAAACTTCTCCTGCTTTTTCTTCTTCGACATCTTTACTGCCAGGTAAACTGACCGGTCGCGCAGGTAAGGGAATTTATTCTTCCTGTTCAGCATGATCGGCACCAGGTTGGGCAACACCTTTTCGTGAAAATACCTTTTCACGAAGATACCCTGTTCGCTCGAAAGCCTGGCTTCATTGATCATGAAGATATTCTGGGCGGCCATTTCACTGAGGATATTCTTATAGATCCCCTGTGAACGCTGCTGGTGTTGCAAAACCATTTTCTGGATTTTCTCATACAGCTCTTCGGGAGTATAGTCGCCAAGAATGTCGCATTCATCGCTGCCAAGGTCGAGCATCCGCCTCACGGACGCTACCCTCACCCGAAAAAACTCATCGAGGTTATTGGAGAAGATCCCGATAAATCTCAACCGTTCAAAAAGAGGCACATTCGGATCTTCTGCTTCCTGCAGCACCCTCGCATTAAATGAAAGCCAGCTGATCTCCCTGTTGATATATGTTGACTTTTTCCCCATGGCGGGCATGTTCCTTCTATTGCTTCACCTCTGCACCTCCGAATTCCATCAGATAGGCTTTAATAAAGCCGTCAATTTCACCATCGAGCACGGCCTGTACATTTCCGGTTTCATAGCCTGTACGGAGATCTTTCACCATCCGGTAAGGCTGGAGCACATACGAACGGATCTGCGAACCCCATTCAATTTTCTTTTTTTGCGATTCGATTTGCTGGATCGCCTCCCTGCGCTTCCTCAACTCCAACTCATAAAGCTGCGATTTGAGCAACCGGAGTGCATTCTCCTTGTTCCCCAGTTGAGAACGGCTTTCGGTATTTTCAATAATAATCCCCGACGGAGCATGTCTCAGCCGGACACCGGTTTCCACTTTGTTGACGTTTTGTCCGCCGGCCCCGCTCGACCGGAAAGTATCCCAGGTAATATCGGCAGGATTGATCTCGATTTCGATCGTGTCGTCGACCAGGGGAGCCACAAACACCGAGGTAAAGGACGTCATCCGTTTATTTTGCGCGTTAAAAGGCGATAAACGAACCAGCCGGTGAACGCCGTTCTCACTTTTCAGGTACCCGTAGGCAAAATCACCTTCGAACTCAATGGTACAACTTTTCACGCCCACCTCATCGCCGGGATTGAATTCCGAAACTTTAACCTGATAGTCGTTTTTTTCTCCCCAGCGCATGTACATGCGCATCAGCATGTCAGCCCAGTCGTTACTTTCCGTTCCCCCGGCGCCGGCATTGATCTTCAGTACCGCTCCCAATTTATCTTCTTCCTGGCGGAGCATGTTCTTTGCTTCAAGCTGCTCCACGAAAGACCGGGTCAGGTTAAACTGTTCCGCGATTTCCTGCTCGCTGACGTCTCCTGCTTCATAAAAATCGTATAAAACAAACAGGTCTTCCAGGCTCCGGTTCACTTCATCCCAGCCTTCAATCCACATTTTGACGGACCTGATCTTTTTCATTTGTTCTTCGGCTCTTTTCGGATCGTTCCAAAAGTCAGGGTCCTGTGCTTTCAACTCTTCTTCTTTCAACAGCACCAGTTTCGCATCATAGTCAAAGATGCCTCCTCAGCGCATCCCGGCGCTCAGCAAGCTCTCTAAGCTGCTCCTTTAAAATCATAGCTTCTTTTTTTTAGTTAAAAAACAAAAGTAGGAAAACAACGGTGATTATTCAACCTCTTACGGCAATATTGATACAGAAAGAGCGGACTATTCAGATAATCCGCTCTTCCGTGGTCCGAAAAACAACGCCTAACCGCCCCAGGTCACGGTTTTTGTCGCCATCGATTTTGCCTGCATATTCAGATCGAGTTTGTTGGGTTCGTAGATAAACGCACCCACAATGACCGTGTAAATTTCTCCCTGGTCAGGCGTCCCGTACCAATATTGTTCATCGGCTGAAATCACATGACTGGTTTTGGTCCCTGCAAGAGCCTTGCTGACGTAGATCATCTCTCCCCGGGAATCTTCCAGGTACACGACAAAAAAATCGACACCATCAGGCCGGTCCCAGGTTACTACAACTCCCGACTCTGCCGCGTTGTATGCACACCCTGTAATCACAGCCGGTTCAATCACCTCGCTTGTAAGGATATCCGTGTCTGTACCGGTTTCTCCTGATGTGAACGTAAAGTCAAACGTATAACTCCCTTCCGCAGGAAGCGCCTCTGTAAAAGCCGCTTTGTCGGTTTCGTGGTAATAGTTGTATGCAGAACCGTTATAGGAGGATAAGTCTGCGTTCATGCCACCCGGCAAAGTCGCGGTAACTTTTGAAAAAGATGTTGTACCGAACGCGTGCAGCGCCACCCCGTACACAGTTACTGCCTGCTCTCCTTCTCCCTGAATTTTGGAAAGGATAAATGCATCTCCTTTCCCGTCTGCAACAAACGCTTCCTCTCCGCAGGAGACTGCGCAAGTAATCAGACCGGTAAGAATTAAAACCTTTGCGACTTTCCTTCTCATCCCGTAAACGTTGAAAGATGCTGACTTTTAATTCCACAGCAGCAGAAAACGCAGATCACAGATCCACATCCCTGTGCGTGGTAATGAGTTCATATTTCCCGTTATCTTACTCTCCCCAAACCACGGTGGCGGTAGCAACTGACATGGCCTGTAAGCCGACTTCACCCCCCAGTAAAACAATCACCTCAACCGTGTAAGCAGTACCATTGGTCGGGGTATAGCCATTCACCCAGTATCCGTTACCCGACGTTTTTGAAATGGTATACTCCGTTTCGTCCTCAGCCAAATAGGAATATGCGTTAGGTCTTGAAGTAAACACGACACTGCCGTCTGCTTTTCTTAACTGAACGTAAATGGCTCCGTTATCGTTCGTTTCCCAATCCAGTTCATTCCATTCGACATCAATTTCACTATCCGCGAACTCGCTTGTCGTGATGGTTGCCGGAAGCAATACATCGTCGGTCACCGCATCCGCCGACGTAAAGGTTTCTCCCGTTGAGTAGGAGTAGGTAAACGTGTAGGTACCATCACCGTCCCAGTCAGGGGTGTATTCGTCTTCATCCTGCTCGTAATAGAAGCTGCCGGTGTCGTTGTTCTTTAGCAGTGTATACTCTGTTGTTCCCACCTTCGCCTTTACGGAAGTCAATGTCCCGTAAACCGGAAAGGCATCCAACTGTAAGCCGTAAACTACAACCGGCTCTTCAGTTTCTTCATCCACGACCACTCTGGAGATCACGTAAGCGTCGCCCATACTTTCCGGAGCCGGATCATCGTTGTTACATGAAACAAAACCAGCCAAAAAAGCAAGCGTTAATACGTTGACAAAAAATTTTTTCATAGCTTTTCTATTAAAAATTGGTTTCAAATATTTTATAGATGCGGGTCATTTAAAAAGGTTGCGGCGGTTTTAAAATTTTTCTTAAAAGTATCCATTAAAATGCTTATCATCATCCAAATAACGAAAAATTTAATTTTTTCTTATCAAAGAACTAAAAAAGTTGATGGCATCACCTCTATTTACGAAAAAATAAATATCCCGGTTCTAAAATAAATTTTATCTTTGCCCCACATTTTAATGGAGCATTTATCAATTAAATTTTATTTCAATGCCAGTAAAAATCAGATTGCAGCGACATGGTCGCAAACGTTACGCTTACTACCACGTTGTGGTAGCTGATGGCAGGGCACCACGAGATGGTCGTTACATTGAAAGGATTGGATCTTATAATCCGAATACAAATCCTGCTACGATCGATCTTGATTTTGACAAAGCTTTATCCTGGCTGAATAAGGGTGCCCAACCTACTGATACCGTAAGAACTATTTTGTCTTACAAAGGTGTTTTATATAAGAAACACTTGATTGGCGGAGTATCGAAAGGTGCTTTCCCCGAAGAAGAAGCAGAACGCCGTTTCAAAGTTTGGATGGCAGAAAAAGATGCCAAGATCCGGAACAAGAAGGAGCGGTTGGCACAGGAGTCCGAATCCGCAAAAAAAGCACGTACCGAAGCGGAGACAAAGATCAAGGAGGAAAGGGCAGTTGCTCTGGCGAA
>CAZOYZ010000288.1:0-1633 GCA_964584045.1 uncultured Prolixibacteraceae bacterium
ATGCACAGATTCGCATCGACGTGGACCTTTGTAACGGCTGTGGCCTCTGCGTAACAGTTTGCAAGGATTTCAGCATTGAAATCGCAGATCAGAAGGTGCGGCAAGCAGAGCATCCTGTGTTTGGCTGCATCGGTTGCGGCCATTGCATGATGATCTGTCCCAACGGGGCGATTACGATTGAAGGGCGCTGTTCTTCTTCCTCCGACCTGCTTGACCTGCCTGACCGTCAGAGTGCGGCTTCGCCCGATGCGCTGATGGCGCTGCTGCAACGGAGGCGCAGCATGAGGGAATTTAAGGATGTCCCTGTTGAAAAAGAACTGATCAGTCAGGTGCTGGAAGCGGCGCAAACGGCGCCCATGGGCCTGCCGCCTTCGGATGTGCATGTGCTCGTGCTCGACAGCAAAGAGAAGGTACGTGCCTTTGCCGAAGACTTTTGCGGCTACCTTGGCAAGATGAAATGGTTTACCTCCGCCTGGTTCCTCGCCCTGATGAGGCCGTTTTGGGGTAAGGCCAATGATGAGCTGTTCCGTGGCTTTGTGAAACCCTGCATGGAAACTTACCTGGAGCATATGCGAAAGGGAGTGAACGTGATCAACTATGATGCTCCGGTTTCCCTGTACTTTTACGGATCGCCCTTCTGTGATCCCGCCGACCCGCTGATCGCCGCCACTTATGCCATGCTGGCCGCCGAATCACTGGGATTGGGTACCTGCATGCTCGGCGCCATTCACCCGATGATCCAAAGCGGGGCGGCTGCAAAACGCTTCCGCGAGAAACACAGCATCCGCCACACCAGTCGCGAAGGTGTATTTGTGATCATGGGTTACCCGGCCGTGAAATACCACAAAACCATTCGAAGAAGTTTTGCCGCAGTCGACTGGCCCTGAGAATAGCTCATCACAATTAATACCATGGGCGAGGCAGATCAAGGCCGCTCAGGAGAAGCCGGAGAGGTTTTAAATACACTTAAAACTTTCAGTTGAAATCCGGGAAGTTTTAAGTATGATTAAAACTTTTTCGATATTTGTGATGCGGGACTGTTCATGGCTAATGCCCGGCAGTCCTTTCAAATATGCTGCCTTATGATGAAAATTATTGACCTGAATACCTGGAAGCGGAAGGAACATTTTGAGTTCTTTTACCGCGCCGATCATCCCCAGTATAATATTTGCGCCAACATGGATCTGACCCGGTTTTTGGCTTACAGCAGGGAAAATCAGCTTCCGTTATATTATGCGCTGATCTATGCCGTGACCAATGTGGCCAACCGCTGCGAGAACTTCAGGTACCGCATCCGCGAAAATAAACAGGTCGTGCTCCACGATCGGGTCCATCCTTCTTTTACCGAAATGAGCAGGGACAGCGATGACGATCTCTTTAAACTGCTTACCGTCGAGGTGAACGGCAGCATGGCCGATTTTATTCAGGCCGCCAGGGAAACCTCAGCGGGCCAGCCGGCCTATTTTAACCTTGGCCCGATCGCCGGAAGGGATGACTTCCTTTATATCACCTGCATTCCCTGGATTTCTTTCACCCATATCTCGCACACGATCACGCTCAACCGGAATGACGCCGTGCCCCGGATCTCGTGGGGAAAATATTTTCAGGAAGGGGAGAAGGTGTTGTTGCCGTT
>CAZOYZ010000288.1:1733-7001 GCA_964584045.1 uncultured Prolixibacteraceae bacterium
TGAGCAGGTCTTCCGGGTATTCAACCACGGCCTTTGCACCGTTCGAAAGCAGCTCTTCCCTGGATCGGAAGCCCCACAACACGCCCACGGCAAACATGCCGGCATTGTTCGCGGTTTGCATATCCGTGCCGGAGTCGCCGGCGTAGAGGATATTCGTGGGAGAAATGCCGATTTCGCGGGCTATTCGCAGCGCCTCGGCCGGATTGGGCTTTTTAAGCGCTTCGGTGGTCAGTCCAACAACCTGCCCGAAGTTCCGTCCCGGCAGCAAAGCCTGTACGATCGTTTTGGTGAGCCCGTCATTTTTGTTGGAAAGGATGGCCATCCTGACCCCGCGCGAGGCCAGTTCATCCAGCAATCCGGTGATCCCCGCATACGGTTTCGTCTTATTCAGACAGTTGCCATGGTAAGTTTCGACCATCGATGTCAGGCACCTGCCGACCAGTTCTTCATCAGTCCTGACTGCTTCGGGAAGCACCGCCCGCACGAGATTCCGGAGGCCGTTGCCGATAAAGAGCTTATAGTCTTCATTGGGGTGTGCCGGGAAATGATTCTGCCGCAGTACCGCATTCATTGAATCGGCGATGTCGTCGAGCGAATTGACCAGCGTGCCGTCGAGATCAAAAATGACTCCTTCAAACTTCATGTTTTGCCTTTTTGCGATTGAAATTCCAAAGATAGCCTTTTCGGTTTGTAACGGGTCGGCAAATAGTTGTATCTTGGTTTTTTCGGGGAAAATGTATTAATTCGGCCAAACTTTTTAAACCTGAACGTATGAAGGACCGGCTTTTCTTTCTGATCGCGATTTTGTCTGTTTGTTTCAATGCGAATTCCCGGGATATTCCCGCCGAAGTCGGGTCGCCCGACGGAAAATTGTCTTTGAAATTTTCGGTCAAACCGGAAGGTATGTCTTACTCGGTCAGCTACATGGAACAGCCGGTGGTGCTGGAGTCGGCGCTGGGTATTGGCTGCAACGGCGAAAGCTGGACGAACGGGCTTGTTTTAAAAGACCGGTCAGAAAGGGCGCAGGACACCACGTGGCATCCTGTTTACGGCGAACGCCATACGGTGCGCGATCATTATCGGGAAGCCGTTTTTACGGTTGTCAGGGAAAATCGTCCGGAGCGGGAGTTAAAGATCGTGGTGCGCGCCTATAACGAAGGGATCGCGTTCCGCTATTTCTTTCCTGAGGCGCCAAACGGAGGCCCTTACCTGCATATTACCGGAGAGACCACCGGTTTTACTTTTCCGGAACATACCCGCGCCTGGTTTACGCCGATGGCGCAGTCGCTGCACCGGCTGCTGCCTCTGAAGGACTGGCCCGGGGAGTCGGACCGTCCGCTTACCATGCAGGTTTCCAACGGCCTCTTTGTTTGTCTGGCCGAGGCGGAGATGGTTAATTATTCCCGCACGAAATTCAGGCTGTCGGAAAACAGACCCAATACTGTTGAATGTTCCATGTACGGCGCGGTGGATGAGATCGCTCCCTTCGCCTCGCCCTGGCGGGTCATTATGGTCGCCGAAAAGGCAGGGCAGTTGCCGGAGAACAACGACCTGATCCTGAACCTGAATCCGCCGTGCGCGCTGGACCATACGGACTGGATCAAACCGGGAAAGGTGATGCGTGAGGTCACCCTTTCCACTTCGGGAGCAAAGAAACTGGTCGACTTTGCCGTTGCCCGGAACCTGCAGTACATCCATTTTGATGCCGGGTGGTACGGCTACGAATATTTTGCATCGTCCGATGCCACCACCGTGACCGTCGATCCGCGCCGGAATCCCAAAGGCGACCTCGATCTGTCCGAAGCGATCCGCTATGCCCGGTCAAAAGGTATCGGCGTGTTCCTGTATGTCAATCAAAGGGCGCTTACCGCACAACTGGATACCCTCCTGCCGTTATTCCGTTCATGGGGTGTTTCCGGGATCAAGTTCGGCTTTGTACAGGTGGGATCCCACCGCTGGACCACCTGGCTGCACGAGGCGGTAAAGAAGTGTGCCAAATATAAATTGATGGTGGATATCCATGACGAATACCGGCCCACCGGCTTCAGCCGTACCTATCCCAACCTGATGACCCAGGAAGGCGTGCGCGGGAACGAGGAAATGCCCGATGCCACCAACAATACGGTACTGCCGTTCACCCGTTTTGTGGCGGGCGCAGCCGACTATACTTTCTGCTATTATTTCAGGAAGGAACTGGGGCATCCCGACCGTCATATCCGGACAACAGCAGCACATCAGCTTGCCCTGCCGGTGATTTATTACAGTCCGCTGCAGTGGATGTACTGGTACGACAAACCGGATGACTACCAGGGGGAGCCTGAACTGGAATTCTGGGATGCCGTGCCCACGGTCTGGGATGATACCAAAGTGATCGGGGGAGAGATCGGCGAATACATCACCGTAGCCCGCCGCAGCGGCGATGAATGGTTTGTCGGGACCATCACCAACAATGATCCGCGCGAACTGAATATTCCGTTGTCGTTCCTGGACAATGGCCGGTCGTACCGGGCGGTCATTTATTCGGACGACGAAACAGTGAATACCCGTACCCATGTGAAGACAGAACAAGCAGAGGTCACGAATGGGACCGTGCTGCATGTGAAACTCCAACCGTCAGGGGGCCGGGCCATTCGCATTAGTCCCCTTCGGGCCGCTTCTGCCACGCGCTGATGTCACGGTATCTATACATCCTCCGGCTGCCCGGGGAACATCCTTGTAAAAAGACAACAACCCGGATATCTTTTGCTCCTTTCGTATCCGGACCGGAAACGTTAATTACTGTTAATCAATATGGTTTGGAACAGCTTTTGTGCGGGATATGTAAAAGAAAGGAGAAGAGCAGTCATGAAAAAGTTGTGGATGTGTGGGGTGTTGGCTGTTTTTGCCACTATGACTTTTGCCGGCGGGCAAAATGATAAAATGACTAAAGAAGAAAAGAAGAAGGCAGAGGCGGAGAAAGAATACCAGCTGACCAGGCAAATGCTGGAAAACAAAAATTTCGTCCTGGAATCTGACTTTCTCCAGGACCGCTATGGGAACAGGGTTTTCGTCAATTCAACCATCAACTTTGTGGCAGTCGATTCTGCAACGGCGGTCATCCAGATCGGTTCGAACTACCGGATGGGGCCAAACGGCGTAGGAGGTGTTACGGCTAAAGGAAGGATCTCAAAATGGGAACTGACGGAAGACAAGAAGCGCAATTTTACCCTTTCCATGAATGTGATGACGGCCATCGGTATTTATGACCTGCATTTTTCGATCGGTCCTTCAGGACGCGCAACCGCCCGTTTAACGGGGCTGCGTGCAGGAAATCTGACCTTCGACGGAAATCTGGTTCCCATTGAGGAATCCAGGGTCTATGAAGGCCGTTCAATCTGAAAATTGTTTGTTAGTTTCTGCAAGAAGCTGAATGCCGGTCGCATTCAGCTTCTTTTTGTTGGGGATACACCGGAAATTGAAGAAGTATCCCTGTAAGGTTCATTTAGAAAATGGTTTGTTTTATCTTTATACGTTTTCTGAAAAAACCGCAACGTGAAAAAATTGGTCCATCTGCTTTTTATCCTGGTGATGTATTCTGTGCTTCAGGCACAAAACACCAGACATTTGGATGACCTGGCATTTGCTTGTGTGAAAGCCGCGGGACAAACGGACCAATCGCTGCAACAGGGAGCAAAGGCCCTGCTTTTTACCGGAAGGCCTGCTGAGGAACAACTAAAATCAGTCGCGGCATTTTTTGAGCAACAGGATCAAAGCCTGATCCTGATCTTTGACGAAGCATTTAACGCAGACAGCATACAACCCATCCTGCAAAAGCAATTCGAAAAGGACCTGGTACTGAAGAAAACAGACCAATGGCCTCCTGAAAATTTACTTCAGAACAAAAAGGTCATTGCCCTTTTCCGGGATGATATCACGTTCACTTCAAGTTCCCGGGTGACTTCGTCGGATAGCTATGCAGCCCGGTTTTCGTCCGATCCGCTGAACAAAATGGTCGTGTTCACGCCCGACAGCGCAGACTCTTTAAAGAGCCAGTGCCTGCAATGCTGGAAGCTGACAGGGAAAGTGCCCAATTTCGTATTGCTGGATCCGGATGAACTGAAAGAAGCAACTCCGGTCATTGAATTTTTAAACAACACCCGGAGGCTGACCGGCGAAGTCAGGTACGGGGACAATCTGCTGAATGATATTCGATGGAAACAGGATCCGGACCTGATCACATCGGGGCGGTTTTCCTACCCGGTTACCGGGTACAGCGAGATCCTTTCTCCCTATAAAAACGGGTACCGGATCACACCCGGCGAAGTGATCCAGCATACCGGCATGTCCGATGCCGTCCGGACTTTTACGGCCTTTGAAAGCCAGATCGGCGACGGGCTGGTCATGCATTTTTCGTTCGACGGAAGAATACGGAACCTGTCGGAGCCGGACTGGGAAAAGATCATCGTCAACAATGTAGAGATTGTCCGTGACAACGAGAGGGGGCAGGTAGCCGCGTTCACCGGAAACAATGCCTACATTGACTATGCGAAGGAGAACGGACTGAATTTTGACACGCCGATCAGCATGGCGGTTTGGGTGAAACCCGACAGTTTCAGAAAGTATATGGGGATTGTCGGGCTGGGCAGCTCCTTTTCGCTGAAGCTGGATGCGGAGGGCGCACCCGATTTTACCACCGCCAATATCAAAGACCACAAGGGCAACAAAACCCTGGAGGCGGGCAGGTGGTACCATATTGCCGTGGTGTTTAACCCGGGATCAACCGTGGAGATCTATGTCGACGGCGAACGGACATCGACCCTCGAAGCTTCTGAGATCAAACCGTCCGGACAATCCTTTTTGATCGGCACCAACCTCTGGGGCGAACAGTTTTTTGGTTCCATCGACGAGTTGAAGATCTGGGACCGTGGACTGTCGGAAAAGGAAGTAAAAGCAGTTTTTTCGGGGCAGGATAAAGCGGACGGCTATGTCCTGTATTCAGCCCTTTTCATTGGCGTGGTCGTGTTGCTGGTCATATTGGTCTCCACGGTCAGCCGGAAGAAAAGAAAAAAGACTGCGGTTCCTCCAAAAGCAAAGACTGAACTGCCCAAAAATTCGGTCAGGCTGTTCGGGGCATTTCAGATAAGTACAGTTAAAGGCGGGGATTTGACCGGCAGATTTTCACCCTTACTGAGACAATTACTTGCTTTTTTTATTCTGAACCAGGCTGAAACCGGCGACGGCACCGGTATCCAAAAACTGACCGACACGTTCTGGCCCGGGGTGCCGCGC
>CAZOYZ010000289.1:0-6976 GCA_964584045.1 uncultured Prolixibacteraceae bacterium
CAACCTGATTTTGCCTTCAGGGGAACCTTGGGAAAATCCCGTTTCAACGAAAAAGGCAGATACTAAAATTCCAAAAGCAATTCCAAAAACTGACGTTTTATTCATATTTTTATTTTCACACGAAACAAAGAAACAATTTCACTTTTGATGACTCACTTCAAAAGAATACTTTCCCGAACCCGTTTCAAAAACGACAAACCCGTTTTCTGATCTTAAATACCTGATATCTTTAACCTCTCGCATTGGCCTTTTCCCTTCAGTGACCCATTCGGCACCTTTTGCGGGGATCCATACTTCTGCCGTAGTATTGGCCGGGATCCCGATATCAAGCCTGAACCGATGATCCTCATTCTGCCAGTGGCATGTAATTGGCCCGCGGATGCAATCGTAGCTTCCCTCGGCAAAAGTAAGACCTGCAACAGGCTGAGGTTTAACAATGATCTTCCCGAATCCCGGCTCAAGGGCATTAATACCCAGTAAGGAGCGATAAAACCACTCACTGACCGAGCCAAACATCGGATGGTTATGCGAATAGATATTGTCTGAATACGCCCATGTTTCCCAGAGTGTAGTGGCGCCATTTTCGAGCATATATCCCCACCCGGGGAAATCATGGCGGTTGACAATGTCATAGGCAACATCGTTGCGGTTATTTTTACGCAGGACATCAAAGGCCATTTTTGTGCCGAATATGCCGGTTGACAAATGTCCCTGGTGACGGTTGATTTCCCCGAGCAACACGTCTAAGCCTTCTTTGATTTTATTTTCAGGTACAAGATCATACCACAAGGCAAATATTTGAGCAGCCTGGGTGGCCTGATCAAAACGACCCGTCCCCGGAGCCTGAAATTTTTGAAGGATTGCTTCTTTGATCGTGTCTGCCAGTTGTGAGTATCTTTGAAAATCAGCCTGTTTTCCCAAAGCAGCAGCAAAACCGGCAAGGAGCCGGACATGATGATAATAAAAAGCAGATGATGTCAATGCTACGGGTTTTGGATCCAGCGATTCATGGTCGCTCAGGCCTCGATCATGAAGGTTTTCCTCTGCCTTACTTTGGAGAAATTCAACCTGCTTTACCAGTGTCTTGTAATTATTTTCGATGATCCGCCTGTCCCCGTAAAAGTCATAGAGTTGTTTCATCAAATAGGGGAAAGCCAGTTGCCAACCCAGGGGACCTGATCCATCCCCCGGTCCGCTGTCGGCGATCCCCACGTAAGGCGCCGTCTCAGTCATTCCTCCCTGGGGACGTTGGGATTCAGCGAAATCCCGGATGGTCTTCCTGTAAAAATTCGCCATGTCAAACTGATAGAGAAAAGCCTCTGCAGTAGCAACGATGTCACCGCCATAGCCGAATTTTTCGCGCGCCGGGCAATCTGACTGTACACTAAAAAGGTTGCTCAGAAAGGTCCACCGGGTAACTTCGTGGAGCTTGTTAAGCAGATCGTTGGAACAGGCAAATGATCCCGTTTCCCGCACGTCCGAATTCATCCGCAGGCCTTCGATATCGCCGGCAGTCAGTTTTCCCGGCCATCCGCTCACTTCCACATAACGGAATCCGTGAAAGGTAAAGCGGGGAGACCAAATTTCAATACCTTTTCCTTTCAGGGTGTAACGATCTTCCTGCCACGCCACAGGGGGAGCACCGGGTCCGCCGTTCTTGTTTTTTATTTGTCCGGCCACGGAAGTCATCACATTGATATTTCCATCCGGGCAGATATCTTCACCGTATCGCAACACCACGGTTGTTCCTGGCTTTCCCTGCACCTTAATACGGGCGACGCCGGCAAAGTTTTGACCCATATCCACCAAAAAAACCCCTGGCTTAGGCTCTGTAATCCTTGCGGGCCTTAATATTTTAGTAATTCTCACCGGGGACTGCATTTGCGAACTTAATAATCCGGCTGGTCCCTGCGTGACAACGGCGTTTTTCAATCCTTCCAGACGGACCGGCATAGCCCAGTCATCCTGTTCCAGGCGTGCATCGTAGTGTTCTCCCAGGTAAACACTGTTGCGTAACACGGGGCCTGGCAGCGTTTGCCATGTTTCGTCCGTGGCGATCGTACTGACCGAACCATCACTGTAGGCTATCCGGATCTGCGCCTTTACGCACGGGCGTCCTGTTTCCAGGGCATCCCGCAGGTTCAGATGCCCCCACATCCGGAGCGGCAGCACATTATACCAGCCGTTGCCCGACATGATCCCAATGGCGTTTGTTCCCCGGCAAAGTTGATCGGAGATATCATATACCGTATAGGGAACCTGTTTCCGATAATTGGTCCAGCCCGGATCCAGCAAACGGTCGCCGATTTTCCGGCCGTTCAGGAATGCTTCATAGTAACCGAGTCCTGAAATATACAATCTTGCAGAAACGACCTTTTTTTTCGAAACAAACAATTTCCGGAACAGGGGCATTGGATCATTCCCGTAAAAATCTTCGTCCCTGGCAAACTGGTTCCTGCCGTCACCGATCCATTTGGCCTGCCAATCCGGATCAGACAGCATGGCTGTCTCAAACCATGCCGGCTCACTCCAGGACGAACGTGCATCGTCCTGATCATATACTCTTACCCGCCAGTAATAACGGTGAAACGACTTTAACGGGAGTCCGTCATAAATGAGATGAAGGCTCTGGGATGTCGTCATTTTACCGGTTTTCCACATGTTGCCATTCAAGCGTTCTATGTCTCCGATGTTATCGCTTACGATAATTTCACAGGCCGACTGCTTTTGATTGCGTTCTTCGGAAATAAGCGTCCAGCTGAGTCCCGGCCTGGCCGTATCAATTCCCAACGGGTTCTCAAGATATTCACAGGTAAGCTTACCGGACTTTAATGATGCCGTTTGAGCAGGTTGGCCTGCCCTGTTGTTCGCAACTGTTTTCCCTGCCGCCTGAAGATTGCCGGGCGGCAGTTCAGCGGCCACTGCATTCAACGAAATGATCGAAATAACAAACAGAATGATCCCTCTCATTATTTGAAAAAATTTATCAGTGTCTATTATTTACTAAACATCATAATAAGACGGGCTATTCCCTGTCTTTTTTTCATCAACAGCTCAGAATCCTTCGTATAATTTGACTCATCCCGACAAAACAAATTTACGATGTAGAATGAATCCTGGTTTATTTAGGTTTAGTAATCATTAGTAAGCCCTTAATTGTCTTTCCCCGATCTGTTATTGGGGAAGGTTGTACTGTTCTGAAAAAAGTCTGTTTAAAAACCAGCACGGACGGTTATTGGGTCCTATTTTCCGGATGAGTGATCCGGCATTGTCCTGATCATTGGAATAAACAGCATAAGCCCATTGTATAACCAGAGATGAAGGATTTGTTTCAAGCAACTTCTTCATCAGGCTGTCACCTTCGTCCTTTTTACCGTTCTCTTTTAATACCCAGGCTGTCAGAAAACTGTTCAGTTCAGACGAAAAATCCTGATATTTTGCCACATTGCTGATCTCATTCATCATGGTCCGGGCAGACTTGTCATCTTTCAGCTTCTTATAGCACTGCAATGCAGTAAAATCCTCCAACCGTTCATCGGTCACATAAGGTTTTCCTACGCCAAGGTTTACCGGCCATTGTCTTGCCTGTTCCACATACGCGAGCGCCTTACGGTATTTACCGTCTTTGATCAGGTCCAATGCTCTTCCCATGTTGGCATTTTTCCATACGGTCTTGCCATCAGTTGCTCCCTCGTTAGGTAAAACATTGATATGTTCAAGCAGATCAAGGCAGATTGAATATTTATTGTTTCGCTCCAGGATGCCTGCATAATGTAACCCAAGAATATAGTTTTGCGGAAACCTGAGATAAAACTGACGTGCGATTTCCTCCGATTTGATCCAATTTCCCCGCCTTGCATAAGAATCAGATACATATAAACCAGTCCTCCAGTCGCTTTTGCCAATTTCCAGTGCTTTGCCGATATCTGCCACAGCCTGTTGATCTGTCGCATCGTAAAGTTTTGATCGGCTCAGATAAAAAGGATAAAAATCGGGTCTCATTCCACAACTTTCCCATAAGTCCTTTCCCTTTTCTTTATTTCCGGCAGCTAAATAAATAAGTCCGGCATAATAGGCTAATTTCCAGTCATCTGAAACAGATCGGGCCCATGTTAAGGGTTGTAATGTCTCTGCACGAAAAGGGAATATAAGATATGGAGAAGATCGAACGACCCGGGTTAATGCCAATGAGGCGTTTTGTTCATTTCCTTTCAGATGATCCAGGTACGCTCTCCAGATCAGAACAACAGGATGATCCTCCGGGCCAAGTTCCAGTATTTTTGAAGCATCGGATAACTGTCCGTTCCGGTAATACCACAGGGCATATTCCAAAAAGGTTTCCTGGGGAAACTCAGCGGTTATGGAACTGTGGACTAACGCTGCAGTTTCAGTACCAGGTGAGATTAAATAGCGCTCAAAGCGTGAAAAGTGGTTCAGCGGATCTTTTTGTTCAAGCTTTGACAGTTCCTCTTCCGCACCCTGTAAACGTCCCATTTTCAACAGGCAATGAATTTTTAATTGAATCGCTTCCGAACCTGACTGATTAGTGATCAGGCTTTTTTCAGCATATGAAAGCGCTCGTTCGTAGTTACCCTTGTTCATCCATATAGATGCCAGCGCGTTACAGGCTGCACTGCGCCGGGAAATACCTGCAGACGCTATTGAAAAACCGTCGATGGCAGAGATTGTATCTCCCAATGCCAGCGACGATAATCCGTACATCATATTGGCTTCAGGATCATAGGTATCAACGGAAAGCGCTTTTCGTGCATACTCCAGTGATACCTGATACTCCAACCGGCGACAGGCCAGATCGGACATACCTGTCAACGCAGGCAAATACCACGGATCAATCTTGAGCGACTTTTCATATTCTGCAAGGGCTTCTTTATATTCACGATGTTGTCTCAATTCCCTGCCTTGAAGATAATGGCCGTAAGCTGAATTCCAGTTAAAATCGCCCGGCGATTCAACAGGACGTTTCAACAGGTTTTTTTCCGGATCAGCATCATAGATAAGCTTGTTCCCCAACCAAACGCACAGGTCCTTATCATCTCCGGTGTAATCGAACGAACCTGTAACCACCTGCATGGGCAGGGAATCAAACCTCTTGCTGTAAACAACCTTTTTACCATCCCTGACCTCAAGAGTTTCATGAGTTTCTTCATTGGGACAGAACCATAAATTGATTTTATGATCATTCTGCCGTAGATTTAAAGAACCTTGCGGAAAAGAGATTTTCAGACCTTCAGTTTCTTTAACGGGATACCAATATTCTGTCCATTCGTCCGTGGTACCCGGCGTGAAGCTTCTGCTTTTAAAGGGAGTACGGCTACTCCCCATATTACCTTGATTATACAGGCGACCCGATTGAATTTCCGTGTATTGCCCGTCCGTATCAGTGAGCAGATTCTCCCAAATCATCCCATCGTCGGCCAGCCCCCATATCCATATTTTTTTTCCGGGTTTTTCATCATAGGGTGAATAATGTCCAAAGCCAAAATGATCATCATGCCAATATGCTCCGTAAAAATCTGTGATCTTTCCGAAAACATGATAGGATTTGGCCCCTCCGAAATTGTTCTTTTCATAAAATGACAAGTTACGCCCGTTCCCATCGATTGGCCAGGGAGAATATTCTCCCCCATGACCAAGGTAATAATTGCCGGGAAAGATATATTCAAGGTTACCCGAGGTTTTCACTCCCAGGTTCATCCAATGATAGTATGACTGCTCCATACAGGTAGGATTGTCCCATATGGACCGGGTTGTGAAATAAGCCTTATCAGGTGGAAGATTAATTTCCACGGTCCAGCGTGTCCGGGAAGTCAGATCAAAAGCTCCTACAAAACAACTCACACTCTCATTATCGTTCTCTCGTATATAATAATCCACAGGTGATGAAGTCGTTGGTGCGTGACCAATAATGCCGAAGTTGATTTCAATGCCACCCGACGTCCACGGGCCACGCATGGCAATATCCCTGAATTTTACTGCATGGTTGTAATAGATAAACTCTTTCCCTGTAGATTTTTCAATAGCTCCCCATATTTTACCACCTATTTCCGGAACGATCCAAAGCCTGATATAATCGTTTTCCAGTTCTACCATTTTCCAGTTCTGCATAATGCCTTTTTCCGAGTATCCATCAAACCGGTAATATGGAAATATTTTTTCAAACCTGGGTATGGGATCAGGATCTGAAAAAGGATAAGTATTTAGTAAAATATTTTTTTTAACAACTTTTGCTTTCTGAGCACAAAGAATTCCTGAAAAAGAAGTCAGAAGTATTGCAACAATAATAGGAAGATTTGTCATTCTATCAGTTATTATTAACGATGGATTACTTTCTTCTTGGATCAATGGATATCTCGCTTCCGTCGAAGGGAAGATCATTTATTGGCCCCACGGAGAAACCACCTTTTCGCGGTTTTGACAACAAATCGTGTGTCAAAAGTTCTTCCGCTTTGGCAAATTCAGGAAGCAACTCCGGTTGCTCCCGGTATACCGGCGCCTTCTTCATCGACATCGATTTCACCGACATGGTTAATCTCTCGGGATCAATCGAAATAATCAGGGGCTCCGTCACACTTTCACGGTCATGGCCCAACTTCTTCCAGTCATCAAGGTTGATGTTGTCTTTCCCGTTCCCCACGAATCCGTAAGCCAGGTCACTTTTATAAGCGCCAAAAAGATTCTGATCCGATCTATTTGTTTCGTTCGGAAAATAAACAGCGACCCGGTAAGCGCCGATGATATTTCCATACACCCTGAAATGCCGGTTCCACGCTGTTCCGCCTGTCCTGTTCGGGTCGCCGTTGGAAATGTCGATCGCATGGTCTTCGCCGTTAAAAATGAGATTCTGAAGGACGGCAGCCTTCTCGGCATCATGGATATGAAATCCATGCGCATTATCAATCCCTCCCCCCCAATTGTAGCGGTGTGTCTCATACATGATGTTGTTGTCGACCAGGTT
>CAZOYZ010000290.1:0-6971 GCA_964584045.1 uncultured Prolixibacteraceae bacterium
AATTTTTAAAGAATGCTTTGGCTTTAGGCGCTTTGACAATTGTGCCGTCGCACTTCATTTTTGGGGGGACGGATGCCAAAGGCCGAAAACGGCCAATTCCGCCAAGTGAAAAAGTAAACCTGGCATGCTGCGGGATCGGGCACCGGGGAAGGGATGTGATAAACAGTCTTTACGCGACGGGGCTGGCCAATGTGGTAGCGCTGTGTGATGTGGATTTAGGCGGGGGAAGGACCGGGGAAATGATGGAGAAGTTCCCGAAGTTACCGCGTTACCGTGACTTCAGGGAGATGTTCGACAAAATGGGAAATCAGTTTGATGCGGTTTCTGTCGGGACGCCTGATTTTTCGCATTTTCCGGTCACCATGCTGGCCATGTCACAGGGGAAACATGTTTACGTAGAAAAGCCGATGGCCCATACGTTCCGGGAAGCTGAGCTGATGATGAGGGGCGAAAAAAAGTATAAAGTTTGGGGACAGATGGGAAACCAGGGGCATTCCGGTCAGAATTACTTTCAGATGAAGGCCTGGACTGATGCCGGGATCATCAGGAATGTGACCAGGGTTACGGCATTTATGAACGGGGGACGGCGCTGGCACGGGATGAAGGTTTCCGGCTATCTTGATGAACAACCTGTTCCGGCAACACTGGACTGGGACACCTGGCACACAACAGCTCAGCATCATCCGTACAATGTGGGCTATGTGGACGGAGAATGGCGTTCGTGGTACGATTTCGGGAATGGTGCTTTAGGCGACTGGGGTGCTCATCTTTTTGATACCATCCATGAATTTTTAAAGCTTGGATTACCCTATGAAATTGATCCGGTCTATATAGAAGGTCATAGTCCGTATATTTTTCCGCAGGCTTCCACGCTGGTATTTAAATTTCAGGAGCGGGGAAACATGCCTCCGGTTGAACTGACATGGCACGACGGGCGGAATAACCGGCCTCCGCTTCCTGATGATTTTGGGAATCCTGTGGAAGCGGGAGATGTGCCTCCGCCCACGTCGGGACCTGTTGAAAAGAAAAATACAGGGAGGATTATTTATGGAGAAGGGTTAACGTTTAAAGGTGGTTCGCACGGTTCGCCCCTTCAAATCATTTCTGAAGCAAAGGCAAAGGAAATGGAAAAGTCACTTCCTGAAGTACCGGAAAGCCGTTCAAATCATTTTGCCAACTTTTTGCTGGCGTGCAAAGGGCAGGAAAAATGCCGTTCATCGTTTGCGGTGGCAGCCCCTTTAACCCAGGTCATGATGCTGGGTGTGATCGCCCAGCGGTTAAACACAAAGCTGATCTTTGATCCGGCGAAAAAGCAAATCACAAACAACAAAACGGCCAATGACCTGCTGGCCGGACCGGCTCCCCGAAAAGGTTGGGAAGAGTTTTATAAATTGTAACCGAAAGCCGTCATAAACCTTGATAAACGCCAAAATAATGAAGAACATATTTTATACAATCCTATTGTTCGTTGTCATTTTGCCCTCTTGTAACCTGTCAAAAAGCGACGACTGGGTTTCACTTTTTAACGGCAAGGACTTATCAGGATGGAAACAATTGGGAGGACGAAACGGCAGTGCAAAATACGAAGTGATAAACGGTGAGATTGTCGGGACAACCGTAGCCGATACACCAAACTCATTTCTGGTGACCGGGAAAACATATTCGGATTTCGTTTTTGAAGTTGATCTTTTTCTGGAAGAGCCGATGAATTCGGGCATTCAGTTCCGCAGCCTGAGTACGGAAGACTATAAAGAAGGAAGGGTACACGGGTACCAGTGCGAAGTCGATCCTTCAAGCAGGGCCTGGAGCGGAGGAATTTATGATGAAGCCCGCAGGGGATGGTTATACCCGATGACGTTAAATCCCGAAGGAGGGAAATCGTTTAAGCTTAACGACTGGAATCATTATCGCATTGAATGTATAGGCAGCACCATAAGAACCTGGCTTAATGGTGTGCCTGCCGCTTACCTGATCGATACGATGACGCCGGAAGGTTTTATTGCATTGCAAATTCATTCAGTAAGCGAGGGACGTGAGGGCAGACACATCAAATGGAAGAACATCCGGATCAAAACCCAAAACCTGATCCCTTCTCCGCCCGATTCCATTTTCATCATGAACCTTGCGGAAGGCAGTCTGACGGATGAAGAAAAAAAGGATGGCTGGCAATGGCTTTGGGATGGTAAAGACACGGGTGTCTGGCAGGGAGCAGTCCCGGATTATTTTCCGCGGGACCGCTGGGAAATGAAAGATAGCGTGCTGACTGTCGCTGAAAGAGGAGCTAACACCCCAGTAAATATTGAAGATCTTGTAACCAAAGAGCAATATCGGTCATTCGATTTGCAATGGAAATTCAGGCTTACAGAAGGAGCAGCCGGCGGACTTGTGTATCTTTTCAATCCGGCATCCGGGTTCCCCGGACTTGAATTTCAGTTACAGGATAATGAGACGACGGGCGATACCATTGCCGTTCATTCGCTGGCTTCGCTTTATGGGATAAAAGCTGCAGAACTTAAGTCCAGGCATATTCGTCCTGCGGGAGAATGGAATCATGCCCGTCTGGTTGTCAGGCCTGATAAGCGGGTTGAACATTGGCTGAACGGGATCAAGGCGCTGGAATATTCATTGGACGATGAAGAATTAAAAAAGATACTTCCCCAAAATAGCCTGCAGGGAAATATTCTTCTGAAAGATGAAGGCACGCAGGTTTCGTTCCGGGATTTTAAGATTAAACAATTGTGATAAAGACAGAAACTCGGTAATCCATGAAAAAATTATTGTTGATCATTCTTTTATCATTCCTCTGTTCCAATATGTTCGCGGGGAATGTCGTCTTTTATGTATCTCCATCCGGTAATGACGCTGACCCCGGAACGCTTGATCGTCCTTTTGCAACGCTGGAAAAGGCCAGGAACGCCGTTCTGAAAAACAAATCTGAGAATGGAGAAAACGCAAGCTATACCATTTACCTGAGGGGTGGCATTTATCACATTAAACAATCGGTCATTTTTGATAATTCCAATCCTGGAATTACGGGCAAACTATTGATAGAAAACTATCAGGGAGAAAAGGTCGTATTTTCGGGAGGGGCTCAGTTGTCTGCCGACGCTTTTCATCCGGTGACCGATAAAAGGCTGGTCAGCCGCCTGCGTCCCGAAGCCCGTGGCAAGGTGGTTGAATTTGACCTGAAGGCGAATCATGTCTCGTACGACAGTAGTTTAACGCGGGTGGGTTTTGCACATAAAATACAGCCATCGTCCTGTATCCTGTTTTTTAACAAGGAGTACCTTCGTTTGGCCCGCTGGCCAAACGAGGGAAAAGTACCCATCGGAGAGGTGATCGATATGGGAACCAAGCCGCGTTGGGAAAAGGATATTCCGCCCCGCGGCGCTGTGTTCCGCTACGATTACGAACGGGCTAAAAGTTGGACAAAAGCCAATGATATCTGGTTGTATGGAGTTTTTTCCAACGGCTATTCCGACGATCATATCCAGGTGGAGTATTTCGATACGAAAAAGAAAATACTGAAAACAGTTCAACCTCATATATATGGGGTATATAGTACAAAAGATTCCAGTAACTGGGATGTGGCTACGTCACGGCATCTGCGCGGATATTATATCTATAATCTGCTGGAAGAACTTGATGTTCCCGGGGAATATTACATCGACAGAGAGGCTGGAAAATTATACCTGTGGCCGCCTTCTTCGCTGGAGAATGCTGAAGTTGAATTGTCACAGACCACTGTTCCTTTCCTGGTTTTTTACCATACAACAAATATCACGGTACGGGGTATATCATTCGAATGCTCAAGAGGAATGGGTATTTTCATGGATCATGTCAGCAATATTAATATTGATGGATGCGACTTCCGGAACCTGGGTTTATTGGCTGTGAGTATGGGGAATACATATCATTCCGTGAGTTTACCTGCAAACCAAACAGATCCGGCCAATACAGTCATTAATTCCGGTAACCGGATTGAGAATTGCATCATCAGCAACACGGGTTCCGGAGCATTACACCTGGAAGGAGGTGACCGTATCTTATTAAAGGTGGCCGGTAACATCATCGATAACTGTGATATTTCCGGCTATTGCAAGGTCAATCACGGAGGTGTTTCTGCCATCACGGTTGAAGGGGTCGGAAACATCGTATCCCATTGTTACATTCACGATGCGCCCAATATGGCTGTCCTGTTCAGGGGGAACGACCATGTTCTCGAATATAATCATTTTGAAAAAGTCTGTACTGAATCGTCGGATGCCGGCGCTGTATATGCCGGGCGTAATCCTTCTGCCCAGGGAACCGTGATCCGGTTCAATTTCTTTGATGAGATTACTCAGCCGGAAAATATGGTCTGTGCGGTTTACCTCGACGACGGGACCAGCGGTTATCAGATTCACAGCAATGTATTTTATCGTTGCGGGAATTCCGGAAGTTTTGGAGGATTTGGCGCTTTTCATATCAACAGCGGGATGGAAAATTACATGACCAACAATGTTTTTGTGGAATGCAAAAAAGCATACGGCGGAACAACCTGGCCGGATAAAAAATGGATTGATTACCTTGTCAATGTGGTTGGGAAACGGCTAAAGGCCGTGAATATCGATTCAGACATTTATCAACACGCCTATCCGATGTTAAAAACGCTTCGGGATACCGTGGATTTCCCGCTTCGGATCAATTACACGGCCAACGATTTGTTGTACAACTGCGGCGAATATTCCACCGGTATGTGGCAGCATGCCAATTCTTTCCAAACTTTTAAAGATCCCGGTTTTGTTGATACAAAGAATAAAAATTTCATGCTGAAGGAAAATTCAGTGGTATTTAAAGCTCTTCCCGGATTTCTTCCCATTCCGTTTGATGAAATAGGATTAAGAAAAAATAAGTCGCCGAAACGGGATTGAGATGAGAAGTATTTTGTTCATACTGACTGCTTTTTGGGTCGTTTCTGTGGGCGGACAGACAATTGTGTCACCTGACGAAAATATAAAAGCTGAGTTTTATAGCCGGGATACCCGTTTCGGAAAACAAGTTTTATATCAGGTTTTGTATAAAGAAAAGCCTGTTATTCTGGAATCAACCCTGGGAATCAAACCGTGGACAGATGACAAACCATTTTTTATTACCTCCATACAAGAAGAAGGCCGCAGCAGTATAGATACAACGTGGATCCCTTTGTATGGCGAACGAAGTAAAATACGCGACCATTATCATTCAATGGAATTGAGCTTTTTGGATTCCACTCAGGAAAAACGTTCCGTTCGTATTCAGGTAAGGGCCTACAACGAGGGAATCGCCTTCCGGTATTTTTTCTCTGAGCATCCTGAAGGAGGAGAATATCTTCATATCACATCGGAACAAACTGAATTTTCAATGCCTGAAGGAACAAAAGCATGGTTTACCCCTGTGGCACAAGCTCCTTACGAACTGTTGCCTTTGTCCGGCTGGCCGGGCGAGTGCGAACGGCCATTAACTCTTGAACTTTCCAATGGTTTGTATGCCTGTCTTGCGGAAGCGCAAATGGTCAATTATTCCCGGACTAAATTTATAGTGAGCAAGGATAAGAAAAATACCATTTGTTGTTCCATGTACGGGGATGTGGACGAGATCACTCCGTTTCAGACTCCCTGGCGGGTGGTGATGGTGGCAGAAAAACCGGGTGATCTGCTCGAAAACAATGACATTATTCTGAATTTAAACCCTCCTTCAGAATTAAAAAATACATGGTGGATTGAACCCGGTAAGGTGATGCGGGAGATGACCCTTTCTACTGCCGGAGCGTTAAAACTGGTTGATTTTGCGGTGCAGCGTCATTTGCAGTATATTCATTTTGATGCGGGCTGGTATGGGTATGAGTATTCGTCAGTATCCCGGGCCGATTCTGTTGGTCCGGAACTGAAGTATCGGACGCGGGGAGGGCTGGATTTGCCAAAAGTCATCGACTACGCACGCAAAAATAAGATAGGAGCGTTTCTGTATGTCAACCAGCGGGAGCTGGCCCGTCACCTGGATGAGTTGCTCCCTTTATACCGGGAGTGGGGGGTTAGCGGCATTAAGTTCGGCTTTGTACAGGTCGGTTCGCACCGCTGGACTACCTGGATGCACGAGGCCGTTAAAAAATGCGCGGAATACCGGTTGATGGTCGATATACACGATGAATACCGCCCTACCGGCTTCAGCCGTACTTATCCTAACCTGATGACCCAGGAAGGCATCCACGGAAACGAAGGGATGCCCGATGCCACGCACAACGCCACGCTTCCGTTTACCCGGTTTATAGCCGGGGCTGCCGATTATACCATTTGTTATTACACGAAAAGGATCAAGACCACACATGCCCACCAGCTTGCCCTGTCGGTGATCTGTTACAGCCCGCTTCAATTTCTTTATTGGTACAACAAGCCTCAGAATTACCAGGGAGAACCGGAACTGGAGTTTTTTGATCACGTTCCTACGGTATGGGACGATACGAAAGTTTTGCAGGGAGAAATCGGAAAATATGCCGTGATCGCCCGCAGGAGCGGAGATACCTGGTTCATGGGAGCCATTACCGGAAATACGGGGAGGACGATGACTCAAAAGCTTGATTTTTTGGAGCCTGACAAAACTTATGTAGCCCATATTTTCTGCGATGGAGGCGATGAAATAAAGACAGCGACAAAAGTAAGTATTTCCCGTGCACTGGTCGACCGGACAATGGTTTTAAGGATGTCGTTGAAGGATAGCGGCGGAGAAGCGGTGTATTTTACTCCGGCATCGGAAGTTGATCTGAAAAAACTGAAAAAATATAAATAGCCAAACTGGAAACATGACCGGTTGCCATGAACGTATCCTGAAATGTGTGGTCGTGCTTGAAGCCCTGGAGCAATCTGCTTACAATGAAAAATGGATTGAAGTAAAAGTTTGATATGAAACGAGCCATGAGCGCCGCAGTTTACGCCCAGAATGATATTTATTGGCGA
>CAZOYZ010000291.1:0-6953 GCA_964584045.1 uncultured Prolixibacteraceae bacterium
TCGACGATAAGCCGCCCATGGAGAGTCCGATCACAAAAATATCGCGGTCCACGTTATAATGCTGCCGAATGTATTCGTAGGCCTTATAGACGGACTGAACCACCCAACTCCCCCCCATGTTTTCGACGACCGGGCCTCCGTTGACATCAAAAATTGCAAATCCGTTTGCCAGTAAGCTGTCGTCAATCAAGGTGCGGTTTTCAGGGAACCAGGAATTTTCCGTGACCATTCCTTCCTTACTGCTGCCGGCGCCATGCGCGTAATAAACCAACCGCGTCGGAGTGCCCGATTCCGAATATGTTTTTGGAAGTTTCAAAATTGCCTGATCGACATATACACTGTCAGCGTCGTTCGCAGCGGATCCCGAAAAATGATGATCCGGGAACTTCAGGTTAATTTTCACGGTAAAATGCACATCTTTGGGCAGGTTCTCATTGCCATCCTTTTGTTCCTGCAAAGACGCTCCACGTTCCTTCTCAAGCTCGTGAATCCGGATTTGCTGTTCCTTAAGCGCTTCAACCAGTATCGGTATGAAGCCATTATAGTTTATCGCATACGATTTGAAAGAACTGCCCGTTTCCCGAACCAGACCGGGAAATACTTCCTTCACTTCCAAGACGTTAAGATCGTATGCCTGACCGGCATTTTGCATATTGGCAGTCGTAAAAGTCCGGCCATTGATCCTTAACAGTTTATCCAATGCATGATCTATTGGCCGGATAATCCTTTCCTGATTTGCATCCGAAGCCTGCCAGCTTTCGGTATAAAAAGTACTTCCATCCACAGAAAGCTTAAAAAGTGATGAACTGCCCGGGTTATCCTGCCAGATTGTGGACGAACCGATTGTAACTGATCCATCTTTTTTCACCTTGAGCTGGGAAAAACAGTTTACGGTCATCATCCAGCATATCGTCACAACGAGAATTTTCGCCTTCATCGGTATATCATTTTTCAATTTTACATTTATCCTGTTTTCAATCACCTCAATCCCACGCAAGCGGGAATTTCCTCATCTATGAAGTTGTCCTTTTTTATTGAAGAGGTTGGAATTAAATGGAGCTCTGCCCCTAAAGGCACTGAAAAACCGCCGTCAATCGTCATTTCATTTGATGCTCTGAATGTTTTAAAATCACCGGCAGATAACGAAACGGAACCGCTGCCAATGGTGATGTTTCGCCTTACACCAAACTTAAAGTGATCCAACTGCCTGTTATTTTTGATTTTGGCATCCTTATTACAGTATCTGTCAATCAATTGGTAATATCTGAAATAATCCACTTTCATATCCTGAGGCGATTGAATGGTTTCATCAAAATCAACCCATCTGTTGTTCGCCTGCATTGACAAAACCACGTATTGCAGATGTTTGGGGGCCCCATCTCCAACATAGGCACCCACAGGCTGGTCATCGAAATAAAGAATAACCCTGTCCGGTAACCATTCTGCCGCATATGTATGCTCGTCTTCAAACAGCGGTTTAATGTGTTTGTGTTCCATCGAATAAACCTTGACAGGCTGCGATTTGGGTGCTGCAGTATCCATGCTTTCCGGTATCATGTCATGCACGCCCCCTGACATGATCCGGACATCTTCACATTTGTCGTATAACGTTTCAACAATATCAATTTCATCATGGTAACGTTTGTACCGGGGATAATCGACCCAGTAAGTCCAGAAAGATGGCCATATCCCGGTAGCGCAGGGAATCCCGTTTTTGTAATTACCGGGGTCTAAAATTTTGGCTGAAATCTCAAAATAACCATAACTGTAATCACTGCCTTTACTGCGGATCTGTCCGACAGAAATGACCGAACCGGATATGTCCATCCTTAATTTCAGATAGCCATTCTCCAGGATGATGTTGGCAGAATCCAGATCAGAACCAAAGCCCCATCCCCATCCGCAACCCGGGTAAGCTTTATCCCACAGTGCCGGATTCAGACAAGGACCATTAAATTCATCGCTTTTTAAGCGGACCAGTTCCCAGTTAGGGTCCGATGAAGGAGGCACCTGCGCGGTTAATTCCATCCGGAGTCCAAAGCAAATTGCGATGAACAGAAAAAGTATGATCACTCGTTTCATTTCAAATCATCTCTCGACAGGAGGCATCCCGGAAACCGGGTACCTCCTGTATGGTGTAACCTATTTTTCTGGCATCAGCGGCAGTACTACATGAGAGGGATGCTCCGAGTCATGATAAATCGTGTTCACGGCTGTGATCATCCTGCGGTTGTTGTTAAGCGGTTCCCCGCTGTTGGGATTCACGTCAAAACGGGGAAAATTACTGCTGGAAATATCGACCCGGATACGGTGTCCTTTCTTGAAAACATTACAGCACGGATCCAGCTTAATATTGAATTCGTAGATCTGCCCCGGGGTCATCATTTTCTCCTCTTTGTCGCTGTCCCGGAAACGCGCGCGGATAATCCCGTCGCCCATGATCAGATCAAACCCCACAGGATAATCCCTGCCTGAAGGATAAACATCGATCAGCTTCACGGTGAAGTCCGTATCGACCGTTGACGAGGACGCCCATATTTTTGCTTCAACCGGACCGATAATTTCCGTGTCGTTTTCGAGCGGCTCAGTCTGAAAAACAACAATATCATTGCGGGCGGAGAGCGGAATGGGATGTGGCCACGTCCAGGTATGTTCACCACCCCATTGGTTCCATGCTCCGTCGGTCATTATGCCGGACGAACAGCAGGTGCAACCGCCAATGGTGGGCACCGGATTTTTGGGGTCAAATTCATAGGTCGTGGAAGATTCCTGAACTTGTGGAGGTTGGGCAGTGAGGGTGCCATCCTCATGGATAAAAAATTTCGTATGTTTGGCCTCTACCGGCGGATAATCCGAAAATGCCCTCCACTCTCCGCCATGATACAGATTGCCCTCTTTGGTCTTATGCCCGTCGCCAGTCCCCATGACAAAAAGCTGAACCTTATCGGTAAAGGGAAACTCTTTGCCAAAGCCATCTTCAGTGCCTTTAAGCCAGCGGTCATACCATAGCTTATGCATCCGGTTATGATCCAGGTTCGCTTTATCTCCAAAATCAACCTGCCCGTTACATTGTGAAAAAGCTCCGTGTATCCAGGGCCCCATCAGCAAATACATGGGACTTTTCTTCATCTCCTTCCATTTCATGTAGGTTTCGGTGGTACTGGTGCTGAACAGGTCGTACCAGCCCCCGATCATAAATACGGGTATATCTTTATGTTCATCCATGTAATCGATAATATTATTAAACCGCCAGAACTCATCGTTTGCACCGTGTTCCATCTGTTTAATAATGATATCTTCATATTCCGTTGCATGCCGCAAGGGCGTCATCCCTTTTCGCAGGGGAAGATGAAGCAGGTAATGCTGCTTGTTGTCAAATTGCTTCAATAATTCTGCTTCCATCGCCGAATCACGCGACTGCCGGCTGCCAATGGCCGACTGCCTCATGGCCCAGTACCATACCCGTAACCGGAAAGCGCCACCATAACGGGCCCCCCACTTGCCGTGATTAATGGCAGGATCCCTGGGTACGATCGTTGTTAAATAAGGACTGTTTTCCATAGCAGCCAGGTGCTGCGTACAGCCCACGTATGAGGTGCCCTGCATCCCGATCTGACCATTAAACCAGGGTTGTTTGGAAATCCACTCGATCGCGTCATACCCGTCCTTCCGGTCGTCGGTCATGTAATGCCAGATCCCTTCAGAATTGCCTCTCCCCCGGGTATCCTGTTTGATCACCACATAACCATAGGGAACGTAGCTGACCGGCATATCCGGTCCCTGGTCAGGCCCTTGTTTATTGTACGGAGTGCGCATCAGAACAACAGGAAATTTTCCCTCGGCAATCTCACCATTATTCCCCGGTAAATAAATGTCTGTGGCCAGCTTGACTCCATCGCGCATAGGGACCATGACGTCCTTTTGAAAAATGATCTCATAAACCGGTTCATCCTCGCATCGGGTGGTACCTGCTTTATTTTTCTGAGAACAGAAATTGGCGATAAAAAATATTGCGATCAGAGGTAAGAGTAATATCCGTTTCATTTTAATTCTGATTAGATCATTCAATACATCAATTTTATACTGGCATGGCCTGTAAATGAGTCCACACGTACTGTTTCAGTCGCTTCATCATAAACACCTCCTGAAACTTTTACCGGTTTTCGGCCGCAGGGATGAGGTACTCTTACGACGACATCTTTCGGCTTACGGTCTGTGTTGCAATCGATGGTTGCCTCAATAAAACCTTTCTCAACAGCCGATTGTACCCGGAATGACAGCGGACCAAAATAGCTGGCCACATTTTCCAGGCTGATCGTCTTCCCGTTTTCAAGCCATGCGCGGGGTACTCCTGGCAGTAATTTCAGCGTCTCTCCTTCTTCAAGGTAAAGCATCCACCTGGTTTGCATTAAAAACCATGCTTCTTCATGGGTTTTGTGCACGCTGACCTGATGGATATGTTCCCAGAAGGTATAGGTTTCCCTGTCCGATATCGCAGGAAACGTATTGTAATAGGTTTTCAGGAAGGGCTTGACCATACCCCGTCTGAGCTGGAGCCAGTCATGGCGGGAATAATAAGGCTGGCTGAAAACGGCATTCCGCTGGTAGAGGTGTTCGGCATGAAAGGCCAGCAGCGATCCGGCAGCAGGTTCATCCGGCGAAATCACTTCCTGGTAAACCAGGTATAAAGGACCTGTAGTCGCATACCGCACTGTAAAGTGGCCATGGGAATACATCTTTTGAGGTTCCAGGAATAATTGAGGGAACCATTTGGTATCGGGCCACGGAGGTACCGACGGCACCCATGTCCCGTCACCCAGGGGCATTACCGGTGAGCGTTTCATGGCGGCAAAAAATGATTCGCGGATATTGTTCTTCAGATCTTCTGCATTCACACGGATCCTTTCAGACATCTGCGGGTCAATCCCGGCAAGCATCTCTGCACTTCGGGAAAGACCCAGGTAATTGTACCCGTTCAGCATGAAAGAGTGATAATGGTCATTTTTGTCGGCCACCTTGCCCACCATCATGCCGTATCCCTTTCCCTTTAAATCGCCCCGCTTGTTACTGTCCTGTTCGCTGATCAGGTATTCACAGGCTTTTATGATCTTAAGTTTATTCTTCGTTACGAATTCCGTATCCCGCGTATACCGGAAATATTCTCCCATGGTAAACAGGGCAGCCCCCGTTTCCAGCATATAGCCACCGAAATTTTGCATGAAGCCGTTCTCATGCTGCTTATCTAAAAAATACTGAACTGACCTGCGGGCAGTCTCATGCCAGCCCATTGAATTCATGAACTGGATGATCGGGGAACTTTCAGACCCGATCGGTGAATAAACTCCGATCGTGGGCGCAAGAGTACCTTCCGGTTCCAGCCCGTAGCTGATCAGGTCGAGATGAAGAAGGCCGGCATAGACCATATCCTCAATCCTCTTTTCCGGTAACCGGACACGCGAAGCACTTAAAAGCTTGTTCTCCCAAAAAGACCGGCAGTACTTAAACTGATCCTCAAAATCCCATGCGCTGATTCTCAGGGCGCGATCACGCGCAGCAGGGGTATGCGGGACGTAAAATTCAAATACCGCAGAGTCTCCCGGCGCCAGTAAAACTGATATCTCTTCACCTGAAGCCGGTTTCCCGTTAAGCTTTGAAATACAAAATACACGATCGGCCGAAAACTGGCCAAAACCGTCTGCCGCGTTAAATTTGTAATTTGAACTCTCCGGAAATTTAAACCATGCATAGCGAAGCGCTTTTGACGTATTAAACGCTTTTGCCTGAAAACAAAGCACCGTCGTGCGTTCCAGGCCCAGTTCCGTTTTTTCCTGCACCTCAAATTCCGACTGCTGCTTAGCGGTAAACGTGTGGCCTGCGCAGTAGCCGTCCGCAACAAGATAATGCGTTCCCCGCAGGTTTTCTGATCTCAACGGAGCACTCTCAAGTGTCACAAACGTACGGGTCTTGTATAAAATATCTTCATCACGCAGATCGGTATGCAGGATCGGCAAAAACCCTTTTTCAAGAGAGCGGGAAACGTCCTTCACCACACCGATCCCCCTCCCCATCACAAAATGATAGGTCACAGGAGCATTGTTTAATTCAGGAAGCCGGACATACTGGTTTGCCCGTTTGGGTCTGATGGATTCCATCCCCTTGTCAAAATGATTGAACCCAAAATCCACCTCGAACAGGTTAAAATCGCGTGAAACCCCCAACCAGGTCGGCACACTCTGGTTACGGGTATGTCCGGATGCATGCTCATAGCTTTCTTCCGGTTCTTCTTCAATTTGCTCCAGCTTTGTCTTCAACCCTGACGCTCTTGCCTTTTCACGGACTTCAATCACACTGCGGTTGTCTCCGCCCGGAAGAACGGTCACGTCATATCCGGGAATATAGACCGGAAACTGTGAAGTCACATCCCGAACCACGAATGAAAATCCTTTCTCTTTGGTATCCACAGTAATCACAGTTGCACCCGGCCCGGGCTGCAAATGCACATCCTCAAGGGACACACCCAGCCGGCATCTCCTCCCGGGGTTGAAATGAAACTCCTTCCCGGTCACTTTCCCTTTCCCTTCAACCAAAAACAGATGATTCAATTTACCATTGAATACTTCAATTTTACCTTCAGGGGTTGTGCCGGCCCATTCAATATGAATGGTAGTGATATTCTCATCTTTCTGCTTATTTTCGTTAAATCCCGTGCTACCCGTAAATAAAATTACTATACTCAGCAGCACCACCATTGAAATCATCGGTTTCTTCATAAAACAGGCTCCTTTTTGTTGACAAATATTGGCAATAGCTTCCCGGGACGGCTGATCGTTCCGTCAGGTCAGTCCGAAAGGACTTCGGTTTTGTCCCGGTTATACTTAAATCACACAAGATTCCCCGGGTCCACAAGAATCTGATAGTCATTCTCAGTGGTACCCGGAGAATTTGTTGTTCAG